>DASXRA010000280.1:0-5683 GCA_036506855.1 Jatrophihabitantaceae bacterium | reverse complement strand
CGATGACGCAGCCACCGGACTCGCCGGGCGAATCAGGCCCACAGCAACCACAGTGGGGCCCTCCGCCATCCGGCTGGCCGCCGCCAGAACCGGCACAACCGCAGCAACCACCGCAGCCCGGCCAATGGCCGCCGCCGGAGCAGCCGGGTTACTGGCAGCCGCCACAGCAGCCCGGCCAGTGGCAGCCGCCGCAACAGCCCGGCCAGTGGCAGCCGCCACAACAGCAAGGGCCGTGGATGCCACCGCCGCAGGGGCCGTGGGAGCAGCTAGGCCCACCCGTGCCCGGGTCCCGCCCGAGGCGACGTGGGCGTGCAACGCTGCTCGCCGCCGTCGTCACGGCGGCCGTGATCGGCGGGGGCACCGCGACGTACATCGCTGTGTCGGACACGCAGTCCGGCTATCAGGGTGCTGCAACGCCCCGAGCGGCAATCACGTCGCTGGTCGCGGACCTGAACAAGTCCGACCTGCTCGGCATCCTCGACCACCTTCCGCCGGGTGAGCGCGCGTCACTGCTCAGCCCGATCAAGGAGTCGATCGACCAGGCCAAGCGCCTGCACCTGCTCAAGGCCACGGCCGACGCATCGAACGTGTCCGGCGTCGACGTCACCGCGCAGAACCTCACGTTCGGTCAGGGCGAGGAGACGGTCAACGACCACGTCAAGGTCGTGCAGCTGACCGGCGGGACGATCACGATCAACGCCGATCTGCGCAAGGTGCCCTTGACCGACGAGTACGTCAAGCTCGTCTTCCCGAACGGTGTGCCGAGCAACGCGGCAACGCACCAGACGATCGACATCGCTGACCGCATCGCGAACGAGAACAACGGCGAGCCGATCCGCATCGCTGCGCAGAAGATCAAGGGCAAGTGGTACCCCAGCCTGCTGTACACGATCGCCGACAACATTGCGCACAGCGGCGGCGCCGGCAATCCCGGACCCGGCGACTATGTCGCGCCCAAGGGTGCGGGCTCGGCCGAAGACGCGGTGAAGCAAGCCGTCGTAGCCACGTCCCAGAACGATTTCCGGCGCCTCATCGAGCTTGCCTCACCTGACGAGGACGCAGTCGTGCACGACTACGGCGGGCTGATCCTGAAGAGCGCCACTGCGTCGCCGGAGTCCACGTTCACGGTCAAGGATCTGCAACTGACGTCGAAGCAGGTCGGCGACGCGACGAGGGTGTCGCTCAAGAGCATCACCGTCGCGGTGCCTGACCATGAGACGACGGTCGCGGTCGATGGCAAGTGCCTGGGAATCACGGTCGACGGCGACTACCGGAAGTTCTGCGCGAACCAGCTCGTCTCGTTGCTCAACTCAGGACCGTTCACCGGTAAGCCGCTCACTTCGGAGGAGACGGCCGCGCTCACGCGATTCGCCGAGGGCGTCCCCAACATCGGCATCGACGTGACGCAGTCGGGCGGGCAGTGGTACATCAGCCCGTTGCGTACCTATTTCGACCTGTCGAACGCCCTGCTCGAACCATTGCACGACACCGATCTGCTCGTCCTGATCAAGCTGTTCATGGGCCGGTAGGGGGCCGGCGCCGGCGGACTTTGCCGCCCGTACGACGAGATTTTCGCGCTTGCGGTGGTTGGCCGGGCGGCAGAGCGGGTCGCGGCCTGCCCGGGCCACATGGTGGCAACTGGCCCGCGCGTCGGCACCGCGCGAGCTGGGACGATCTTGCCGTGCAGCCTGAGATCTCTCGTGCAGTCTGAGGCCGAGCGCCGCCGCGGTCTCGGCTACGGCGTCACGTCCTACCTGCTGTGGGGGCTGTTTCCCCTTTACTGGCCACTGCTGAAGCCTGCGAGCGCGATCGAGATCCTCGCGCACCGGATGCTGTGGTCGCTGGCGTTCGTGGGCATCCTGCTCTGGCGGGCGCGAGCGTGGTCGACGGTGCGCACGATCCTGGCCGATCGCGAGAAGCGCATCCTGCTCGGCTGCGCTGCGGTCGCCGTGTCGGTGAACTGGGGCACCTACATCTGGGGCGTGAACAGCAAGCACGTCGTCGAGACGAGCCTGGGCTACTTCATCAATCCGCTGTTCACGATCCTGCTCGGCGTCGTGCTGCTGCACGAGCGACTGCGCCGCACGCAGTGGGTCGCGGTCGGCATCGCCTCGGTGGCGGTAGTCGTGCTGACCGTCAGCTACGGGCGGCTGCCATGGATCGCGCTCACGCTGGCGACGTCGTTCGGGCTCTACGGGTACTTCAAGAAGCGCGTCTCGGTCGGCGCGGTCGAGTCGCTGGCGATCGAGACCGGCTTCCTCGCGGTGCCGGCGCTCGCGACGCTGATCGTCATCCAACTGCACGGCTCGCTGGTCTTCGCTCACGACGGCGCCGGCAATGCGTCCCTGCTCGTGCTGACCGGCGCGATCACGGCGATCCCGCTGCTGTTCTTCGGCGCAGCCGCGCGCCGGTTGCCGCTGTCGGTGATGGGCCTGGTGCAATACCTCGCTCCGGTCATCCAGTTCGCTGTCGGTGTCGGCATCGTCCACGAGAAGATGCCGGCGGAGCGGTGGATCGGGTTCGGGCTGGTCTGGGTCGCGCTCGCGGTGCTGACCGCCGACGGCCTGCGCACGCGACGTTCGGAGGCCCTGGGACGCGCGGCGCAGGCTGCCGCCGCGGCGTAACCGTCAGGCCGTCGACAGGTGCGCGACGAACCGGTAGCGGTCGCCCCGATACCAGCTGCGGACCCACTCGACCGGCGTGCCGTCGATCTCGAAGCTGTGCCGGCTCAGGATGAGCATGGGCGCTCCGGTGTCCGTGCCGAGTAGTGCAGCTTCGCGGGGCGACGCCGCGGCGGTCTCGATGGATTCCTCCGCCGAGACGGGCACCACGTCGTACACGTCAGCCAGCACGCGGTAGAGCGACGAGATCTGCCGCAAGTGCTTGATCAACCCGGGAAACGCCGCTACCGAAAGGTGCGACGTCTCGACGGCCATCGGGACGTCGTCAGCGAGTCGCAGTCGCTCGATGCGATAGGCGAACGCGCTGGATCGCAGGTTCAGCCGGGTCGCGATCTCGCCCGATGCGCGAATCCGCTCCGCCGCAAGCAACTTCGCCGAGGCGACGAAACCGTTGGCGGCAGCCTGCTCGGTGAAGCTCGTCATCTGGAACGGCCAGACGATCTTCGGTTCGGCGACGAACGTGCCCGAACCCTGCCGCCGGATCAGCCGGCCCTCGCCGACCAGTTCGCTGAGCGCCTGCCGCACGGTCGTGCGTGACGTGGCCAGCTCGACGGTGAGTTCGCGCTCGGTCGGCACCGGCGCGCCTGGCTCGAGCGTCTCGATGATCTCGAGCAGGTGCCGCTTGACGAGGTAGTACTTCGGCTCGCGCGGCTCGATCGGGCTCGCTGCGGCAGTCACGGCGGTCCTTCCTGATCCACGGCATCAGTAGGGCGTGTCCGACGGATCCGGTCCTCGATGACCGCATCGATCGCCCACGCCCCTAGACAGAAAATGTCTACACCATTTACAGTCCGACTCCAAGCACGTGACCGAAATTTGTCTAGTCCATTTTCGAGTGGGGGCCAGTTTTGGATGCCGAAGTCCGCCGCCTCGCCCTCGGCTGCCTGCTCGCCGGCTTCTCCGGGCCGGACGTGCCGCACTGGCTGGCCCGGGCGCTCGCGGACGGCCTTGGCGGGGTCGTCCTGTTCGGTTCCAACATCGGCGACGGTACCGGCGTCGCGCGCCTGACGCGCGAGCTGCGTGCCGCCGCGGGCCGCGATGTCGTCGTCGCCCTCGACGAAGAGGGCGGCGACGTCACGCGCCTGGACGCCCGGCGCGGCAGCGCAAGTCCTGGTGCTGCCGCGCTGGGCGCCCTCGACGATCCGGTCGCGACGGAAGCCGTGTACTTCGCGACCGGCGTCCGTCTCGCGGCGGCAGGGGTCACGGTCGACCTCGCCCCGGTGGCGGACGTGAACCTCGATCCACGCAACCCGGTGATCGGCGTTCGCTCGTTCAGCGCCGATCCGGCCGTGGCCGCCCGGCACGTCGCCGCCGCCGTCCGGGGCCTTCAACACGCGGGTGTCGCCGCCTGCGCGAAGCACTTTCCTGGTCATGGCGCGACGGCCGCGGATTCGCACCACGGCGTGGCAACCGTGACGCGCAGCCGCGAAGAGTTCGATGCGGCCGAGCTCGAGCCGTTTCGCGCAGCCATCGCGTCCGGCACGAGGGCGATCATGACCGGGCACCTGTTCGTGCCCGCGCTGGATCCGGACGCGCTCGCCACGGTCAGCCGGCCGATCACGACCGGACTGCTGCGCGAACGCCTCGGCTTCACCGGCACGATCATGACCGACGCGCTGGAGATGCGCGCGGTCGCCGACACCGTTGGGATCGTCGAGGGCTTCATCCGCGCGCTGGCGGCGGGCGCGGAGGCGATCGAGACGGGCGCGCAGGACGCCGGCCCGCTGGTCGAGCCGATCGTGGCCGCATGCGTGCAGGCAGTCGGCGACGGCCGCCTGTCCGTCGAGCGGCTGGCCGACGCCGCGCGCCAGACGGCGGCGCTCGCGACGGCCGGCGCCGAGACCGGCGCACCCGCCGTGGACGGCGTCGCCGCGCGCTGCGTCGAGGTGCGCGGCGTCTTGCCGCGACTGGACGACCCGCTCGTGGTCGAGTGCCGGTCGCCGAACGGGGTGGCCACCGGCGAGCTGCCGTGGTCGCTCGCCGAGCTGATCGGGGGCGACACCATCGCCGTCGACGGGCCGATCAGCGCCGACGCGATCCTGTCGCGGGCAGGCAGCCGCCCACTCATCGTCGTCGTGCGCGATCCGGGCCGTCACCCGTGGCAGCGCGACGTGCTCGACGCAGCGGTGCGGCATCATGACTCGGTGATCGTCGACGTCGGGTGGCCTGCTGACGGGTTGCCACCCGGCATCCCGCTCGTGCGCACGCGAGGGATTGCCCCTGGGCTGCTCGCCGAGGCCGCGCGGCTGCTGGAGCGTCCGTGAACCCGCAGCTGGACGAGCTGCCGCCCGAGCAGGTGGTGGCGCTTCTCCTGGACGCCGAGCGCCGCGTCGTCCCGGCGGTGCGCGATGCCACCGAGCAGATCGTCCATGCCGCGGAACTGATCGCGAACCGGATGCGCGACGGCGGGCGGCTGATCTTCGTCGGAGCCGGGACCTCCGGACGCATCGCGCTCACCGAGGCCGCCGAGCTGCCCGGAACGTTCGGGCTGCCCGACGGCCAGGTGGTCGTCCGGGTCGCCGGCGGTCCGGCCGGAACCGACTGGGACGAGGACGACACCGCGCAGGCGTCGACGCATCTTGCCGAACTCGCACTCGTGCCGGGCGATGTGCTGGTCGCAGTCGCGGCCAGTGGCAGCACGCCGTACACGCTCGGGCTCGCCGAAGCCGCGACGACACTGGGCGTCGACGTCGTGGCGGTCGTCAACACGAGCGGCTCGCCGTTGGCGCGGCTCGCGAAGGTCGCCATCGAGCTTGTCGTGGGCGCCGAGGTGCTGCGCGGATCGACCAGGCTGTCCGCGGGGTCCGCGCAGAAGCTCGCCCTCAATGCGCTGACCACGACCGCGATGAACCTGATGGGCAGGGTGCACGGCGACGTCATGGTCGACGTCGTGGCAGCCAACACGAAGCTGCGCGGCCGTGCGGTCGGGATCGTCGCCGAGATCGCAGGCTGCCCGGACGACGCCGCGCGCGCCGGGCTTGTCGCCTGCGACTGGAATGCCC
>DASXRA010000279.1:0-1662 GCA_036506855.1 Jatrophihabitantaceae bacterium | reverse complement strand
CCAGCCGTTCGTTGCGCCCGCCGATCGCCGCAGCGATCAGCGCAAGCAGGAGCGCAAACGGGATGATGCGCAGCGGCCGGTACGCGACGCCGACCAGAGCGCCGAAGATCGCGGCCGACGCGAGAAAGCCGCCGATCGTCTCAGCGGCGCTGGAGCGCTCGTACGGCGCAGTGGTCATGCGCGGACGGGGACGCGCCGCGTGCGCGCATAGCTACGCGAGGGCCGGCCGTGCGGGCCAGGCCGACGCGGCCGCTGCCTTGGGCGCCAGGGTGACGGCTCCGGGCTGTCGACCACAGCGCCGACGACGGCAGGTTCCTCAGGACGCGGCTCCGACTTGATCGCCCAGTAGACGACCCAGCACAGGTAAAGGATGGGGATCTTCATGATCACCATCAGCCAGATCAGCTCCCACACGGTGGCCGGAGTGTAGCGCCAGGTCTACCCGGCTACGGCAGCGTCGACCGTGGCCCGCACCAGCTCCCTGCCGTGCGCGTCGTACTGCGTGATCTCGAACTCAGCGCCCGAGCGGCCGAGCTCGATGTGGCTCTTGGTCGCGACGCGGACGGGCAAGCCGGCGAGCACCTCGTACATCTCCGTGTACGCGCCCTGGTCGACGCCGATCCAGCGTGCGGCGGCGACCGGCTCGATCCACGCGTACGCGAGCGGACGTCCGCGACGGTCACGACAGGCGATGTCGAGTCGCGGATCGAGTAGCCGGCGCTCGAACAGGCGCCCGGCCGAGCTGCTGCACCAGGGTGGTGACCGCTCGCCTGCCGCATCCAGACCGCCGTCGCACGCGTAGAGGATCCGGCCGCGCCGGTCTGCGAAGGTCAGGCTCTCGGCGAAGACGCCGATGCGTTCGACAACCCGCGCGTCCGGCGCCACAGAGGTGAAACGGAAGCCGTCTACGCATCGCGTGAACCGGCGTCCGAGCGTCGTTCCACGCAGAACGCGACCGATGGAGATCACGCTGCCGTGCACGGGCCGGAACTCGGCCGCCCGCTCTCCGTAGAGCAGCCTCTCGGGACGCCCGCTGCTGTCGCACCCGGATGCGACGCAGACGATCAGCGGGAGTGCGAGCCACTTCAGCCGGTCCAGCCCCACCGGCCGACTCCGCCGTAGCTCGGGTCGCTTCGATACGTGCGATAGAAGATGTTCGTTCCGCACGATTCGCACTTCGCCTCGACGATCTGATCTCCGCCCCAGTTCGACCGGAAGAACACCATGCCGATGTGCGACGTGCTCGCGAAGGCGTCCATCACTCCCGCCGTCCACTTCGTGACGATGTGGTTGGGCGCACCCTCCCCGTTCTTGAAGCGGCCGGCGCTGTACGGCCCGTGGACGTTGCGCAGGAAGCGCCAGTAGTAGCGCCCGTCGCGCCACTCGTCGGTCGACTCGCGCCAGGTCTTGAACGTGAGTCCGGAGCAGTCGCCGCCCTCCCCGTGCGATGACGGATCGCCCGGCGCGTCGTACGGATAGGAGTCGACGTCGTCGTTGTTCCAGCAGCCTCCGCCCCACTGGTAGCCGTCGTACCGTGCGGCGTTGGCATAGTCCTGTGCTGCGTCGCGCGTCATCGTCGTCACGAAGGCCGGCGCGTCGTAGTTGCAGGTCGCCCAGAAGCGGTGATACGCCTGCGCACCGGTCGCACCTGCGAGGACGAGC
>DASXRA010000278.1:0-3855 GCA_036506855.1 Jatrophihabitantaceae bacterium | reverse complement strand
GGCGGACGTGATCGAGCACCCGGACGAGACCGCCGCCCGGGTTCGCGCCGCCCTGCGTGGACCCCGCTTTGCCGCCGGTCCGACGAGAATCTGAGCCCGCCGATGGTTTGCCGGGCGGCAAAGCGGTCCGATCAACGCTCTGCGAGCACGGATTCGATCAGGACGGCCACCGCGTCGTCGTCGTTGGACGGCAGCAGCTCATCGGCGGCGGCGATCGCGTCTGGGTGGGCATTGGCGACGGCGTAACCCCGACCCGCCCAGCGAAGCATCGGCACGTCGTTCGGCATGTCGCCGACGGCCACCACGTCGGCGGCGCCGATGCCGTGCGACTCGGCGACCTCGGCCAGCCCGCTCGCCTTCGTCACGCCGGCGCCTGCGATCTCGAGCAGGCCGTGCCGCGACGAGTGGGTCACGGTCGCCCGTCCGTCGAGCAGCGTCCGCACCGATGCCATGAACTCGTCCGGATCCAGGTCGCGATCCTTGGCCAGCAGCTTGACGGCCGGCCGGCTGATCACCGTCGCGAGGTCGGCGACGAGTGGCGGCGCGATGGGCGCTCCCTCGCGGTCGTACGCGGGGTTGATCGGCCAGTCGTGCCGGTAACCGGGCTCGCAGCCGAAGTCGGTGCCGTACTCGACGCCGAAGTACGCCCGTGGGAATACCGCGCGAATCTCGGTCGTCACGTCCGCCAGCAGCTGCGGGGTGAGCTCGTGCGTACGCAACACGATGCCGGCCTCGAGGTCGTAGATCACCGCTCCGTTGGCCGCGACGGCGATGCCCGTGTGCCCGGTCTGATCGGCGATCTCGTGCAGCCACCGCGGCGGGCGTCCGGTGACGAACGCGACGACCAGCCCCGCCTCGGCGGCTCGGCGCAACGCGGCACGCGATCGATCGGACACGGTTCCGTCGCTGCGCACCAGCGTCCCGTCCAGATCGCTGGCGACCAGCCGGACGCTCATGCCGGAGCCAGCACCTCGCGGCCACCGAGCCAGGGACGGAGCGCCTTGGGGACGTACACCGTTCCGTCTGGTTGCTGGTGGTGGTCGAGCAGGCAGGCGATCGTGCGCGACACCGCACACAGCGTGCCGTTCAGGGTGGCCACCGGGGTCAGCCCGCTGTCGGTGCGCACCCGCGTGTTCAGCCGCCGCGCCTGGAACGTTAGGCAGTTCGACGCGGACGTCAGCTCGCGGTAGGCGCCCTGCGACGGGAACCATGCCTCGATGTCGTACTTGCGGGCTGCTGACATGCCCAGGTCGCCGGCCGCGACGTCGATGACCCGGTAGGCGAGTTCGAGCTTGTCGAGGAACTCGCGCTCCCACGCGACGAGCCGCTCGTGCTCGGCCCGCGACTCCTCGACGGTGACGTAGGAGAACATCTCGACCTTGTCGAACCAGTGCACCCGGAAGATGCCCTTAGTGTCCTTGCCGTACGAGCCGGCCTCGCGGCGAAAGCACGACGAGAAGCCGGCGTAGCGGCGCGGCAGGTCGGTGAGGATCTCGTTCGCGTGGTAGCTGGCGAGCGCCACCTCGGACGTGCCGACCAGGTACAGGTCGTCCTCTTCGATGCGATACACCTCGGCAGCGTGGGCACCCAGGAAGCCGGTGCCCTCCATCGCCTCGGGCTTGACGAGCGCGGGCGCGATCACCGGTGTGAAGCCCGCGGCGGCCGCCTGCTCCATCGCCAGGTTGACGAGCGCCAGCTCGAGCTGCGCCCCGATGCCGGTGAGGAAGTAGAAGCGCGCGCCGCTTACCTTCGCGCCGCGCTCGGTGTCGATGGCATGCAGCGCGCCGCCGATCTCGGCGTGATCGCGCGGGTTTTCGATGACGGGCGGTGTGCCGACGAGTTCGAGTGTGACGAAGTTGTCCTCGCCGCCGGCGGGCACGCCGTCCTCGACGAGATTCGGCAGGGCGAGATGTGCCTCGCGCAGCGCGGCGTCGGCGGAGTGCTGCTCGGCCTCGGCGGATTTCACCTCGTCGGCAAGGTGCTTCGCCTTGGCCAGCAACGTGTGCCGGTCGTCCGGCGACGCTGCGCCTACCTGACGGCTCAGTGTCTTCTGCTCGGCACGCAGCGTGTCGGCTCGGCTGACTGCCGCGCGGCGCTTGTCGTCGGCGGCGAGTAGCGCGTCGACGAGCATCTCGTCCGCGCCGCGCGCCCGCTGCGAGGCGCGCACCCGGTCCGGGTCGTCGCGCACCACTCGAAGGTCGATCACACGGTCAGGCTACTGACCGCGTCATCTCGTGGTCCGGCCAGCCGGGTGGCCCAGAATGGCGTCGTGCTCGAGATCTCGCAGGCCCGATTCGAGGAGCTGGTCGGCGACGCGCTCGACTCGATCCCGCCGCCGTTGCTGACGCTGCTCGACAACGTCGTCATCCAGGTCGCGGATCGTGATCCGGACGAGCCGTCGCTGCTGGGCGTCTATCACGGCATCGCGCTGACCGAGCGGCTCAGCGACTACACGTTCGCGTTGCCCGACACGATCACCCTGTTCCGGCTGCCTATCGTCGACGTCTGCGCGGACGAGCAGGAGGTGGCTCGCGAGGTCGCGATCACGGTCGTCCACGAGATCGGCCACCACTTCGGCATCGACGAGGAACGCTTGCACGAGCTCGGCTGGGGCTGACGGGCGTTCTCGCCGTCGCACGACACTAGGCTCGTACCTTGTGACGGACCGGTTGCCGATCAAGATGCTGCACGATCGCGTCCTCGTACGGATGTCTCGCGAAGAGGGTGAGCGGCGCTCGTCCGGTGGCATCGTGATCCCCGCGACGGCGCAGATCTCGACGCGGCTGGTGTGGGCCGAGGTGCTGGCGGTCGGCAACCACGTGCGCAGCATCGAGGTCGGCGACCGGGTGCTGTTCAGTCCCGACGACCGGCACGAGGTCGAGATCTCCGGCGAGAACTACCTGCTGCTGCGTGAGCGCGATATCCACGCGCTGGCCGCACAGCGGATCGAGCCGAACACCGGGCTGTACCTCTGAGGGCTATGTCCCGACCGCGACCTGGTGCGCGTAGACCACGGTGTTGCCGACGGGTTGGCCCGGGCGGAGCACCCCGCCGCATGTGATCAGGCGCAGCGCCGGTTGCTTGGTGCGCCCGTACACCTTGGCTGACGGCAGCTTGTTCGGCCGATAGCTCGCGATCTGGTCGACCTGGTAGGTCACGACCATCGCGTCTGCCCGGCGGACCGCGATGTTCGCGCCGGCCTTCAGGCGGGCCAGCCGGTGGAAGACGCCCGGGCCGTGCTGAGTGGCGATATAGCCGACGATGATTGTCGGCCCGACCTCGCCCGGCGACGGCCCGCCCTCGAACCAGCCTGCGGTTCGGGGATGCGATGGCAGCCGCATCGTCCGCTTGTCGGTGCTGAGGCGCAGATGCTCCAGGCCGCCGTCGACGCCGATCGCCGGGATGGTCAGCCGTACTGGAGCGGACCGGGCGAGTAGCTGGCGGCTCGGCGTCGGGCTGGATGGGACCGTGGGCGTCGCGGTAGACGGTGTCGTCGCCGGCGAGGACGGTGCGCTTTGTCGCTGTGGACGCGAAGCGGTCACGATGCCGAGGGCGACCGCCGCGAAGCTGGTGATGATGACGGCCACGACGGCCGCCGGGGCGACATTGCCCCGGCGTCCGCCGCGTTTGCGCGATCTCGTCACGACCGGCCCGTAATTCCGGACCTTGCTGCCGGGCGTTCGGAGTGGGAGTACATCGCTTCTCCCTGCGCCTATATCGGAAGCGAGACCGGAAGGTCTCCGAGGGGCAGTGCTGATGTGAGACCGCTGATCGGCAGCATCGAGGTGAGGCTGTCGAGCGACGGCAGTGCGGGAAGTCCGGTGGGCAGCATCGAGGTGAGGCTGTCCGGGGACG
>DASXRA010000277.1:0-4363 GCA_036506855.1 Jatrophihabitantaceae bacterium | reverse complement strand
CATTGAGGTCGCGCAGCCGCAGGCGCAGCACCTCGCGATCACGAACCGCGAGCCCGACAGTTCGACGCAGCCGGAGCTCTTCGCCTGACCCCAGACCCGCGCGCAGATTGCTGCCATCGAGCACCGGAGCGATGCTCGTGTGCGCGATCAGATCCGCTTTCGCGCGACCCTCGGCGATGCCGCGCGCGTCGCCTTGTGCGTTGAGCAGTCGCAGCAGGATGGCGCCCAGCAGCAGCACCGGCACGAGGCTGGCCGTTGCGTAGACCGCGAACAGGCGACGAACGGAACCACGGTACGGGACATTCGCAGAGTCCCGGCCCGAACGCAGAGCCCGAACAGCGACTCCCGCGACCGCCAGCGACGCGGGCACCAGGACCACCAGGACGAGGGCGAACCTCGACCTGATCCGCAACGAGCGCTTAGCCATCCGCGTCATCCAGCCCTGCGTCGGTGTCCGGTCCGCATCGCACGGACCAAGATCCCTATCGACCATCGCCTACACCAGGTGAGCCGCGCCGGAGAAACTGGGGCGATTAGACCAGTCTCAGCCGGTTACTCTCAGTGAGAGATTAATAACGGAAAGCTGAACTGTCATTTCTGATCTGACAGCTCAGCCTCAGTGCTGCGTTCATGTCTGCTCGCCAGCTTCCCCTCCAGGGTGTCCCGGGCCGGAGCCGCCGACCCAGCCTGAGCGGCCTCCGGGCCGACCGGACACAGCGCTCAAGCGCGGCTCGGCGCGGACTGGTTCGTGGACTGAACTACAGACACCTAGAGCGCTCGGTGTGCACGGAGTGCCCACGTGGCGGTGCAGGAGTGCACGGATGGACTGGGTGAGCCGTTGTGAGCCGATGGGCGCTGTTGCGTTAGCCGATCGTCGGGCGGTCGACGGGGTCGCGGTGTCGTCGAGGCGTCGAATCAGAGGCAGTGCACGAGTTCGTCGAACGCGACGCGGACACGATCGCAGGACGCCTCGTCGGCGGCGAGCTCGTAGTGGCCGCGGCGTAGGTTCTGCACGAACGCGTGCCCAGCCGCGACCGTTTGAGCTGAGGCCAGGCGTTTGAGTCCACGCATGGGTCGCAGCCGCGCTTTGAGCCGACCGTGATCAGCCTCGACAACGTTGTTGGCGTACCGGTCGAGCACGTGCCGTGCCTGCGGTGCGAACTTGTCAACCACTCGCGGGTAGACCGGTGCTCGGTCGGTGACCGCCACCGGCGTCGTGGCGAGGGTCAGTGCTCGGGTGAAGAAGGCCCGCGCGGCCTTCGCGTTGCGACGCGTGCACAGCAAGACGTCGATGACCTGCCCGTGCTGATCGACAGCGCGGTACAGGTAGGTCCAGCGCCCGGCGACCTTCACGTAGGAGGGTCACAGCGAGCGCGAGATCGCCGCTCTCACGGTGGCCGCGGTGGCGGCATGTGAGCCGGCGCGGGCGCGGAGCCAGACCACCGTGCACCGGCGCATCCAGGTCGAGATCGACGCGGCGGTGACGCCGCTGGCCGTCGCCGCGCGCCAGACGGAGCTGGACCGGCTCGACAACCTGGCCCAGCGTGTGCTCAAGGTGATCGAGATGCGGCACTTCGTCACCCAGTACGGCGAATTCGTGATCGACGAGGAAACCGGTCAACGCCTGCTCGACGACGCGGGCGTGCTGCGCGGCGTCGACCGCCTGCTGCACATCGCCGAGCGTCGCGCCAAACTGCTCGGCCTCGACGCGCCGCAACAGCTCGACGCGGCCGTGTCGGTGCGCTACACGATCAACGGTGTCGACATGAACGACCTGCGCTGACGCGTTTTGATCTTGTTACAGGCGCTCAGCGCGTCGGCCCCCAGTCGATGTACACGCCGCCCGAGACCTCCTCCATGCTGCTGTCCAGATTCGCGAGCAGGTTGGCCTTATGCCGCTGCGCCGGGGCGTAGCCGGAGGTGTTCTTCTCCAGCGCTTCCCTCGCCTTGGCGATGGCTTCTCTTCGGGTTTCGGCGACAACGGCGACGGCGCCGTAGGGGTTGCCGTATGGGCTGAGTGCGGAACTGACCCAGAGCCTCATAGTCCCACTTTCCTCTCCGGGCGCCGAAGCGCCAGCTGAGTCCGGGAGCGATTCGGATCGATACCTGGCCGTGTGAGTTGGCCGTGATAAACCGACCGATCTTGCGGGAGATCGAGACACCGTCCTTGGAGACATTCGCCGCGGTGTCGTCGAGCTTGATCCGCTTGCGGAAGATCAGACCCATCACTCAGGCTCGGCCAGGTCGACGACGAAGCGCAGCGTGTCGGCGACCTCGCGCGCCTCGCTGAGGGTCATGCGAGACACGACGGTGTAGCCGTCGGGGCGCAGCCGGCGCAGTACCAGCATCGGCTCATCCTCGATCTCCGCGGCGTCGTTGGACAGCAGCACCTGGTGATCCGCCGTAGGGAACCACGCCGACTCGCACTCGTTGACAGGGTGCTTGCGGTGCCTGAGCGAGCACCAGGGTGTCGGGCAGCTCCGGTCGGTGTCGTGGATGAGGTGCATGGTCACTTCTCCTTGTCGGTGTAGTCCTCGCCGCTGAGCCAGCGCTGCCGCGGCGAGCCGCCAGTGGGCGGCAATCCCGGCGCTACCCGCCGACGGCGCAGCTTGCGCGGGTCGACGTCGGCGAGGATCGCATGCCCGATCGCGATCAGCGCGTCGGCGGTCTGCATCTCGGCGCTGATCGACGACTCCGCGGCGGCGAGCAGCCGCTCCGCGGCTTCATAGTGGTACCGGCCGGGTTGTCGTGGACCGGTGTCCACGGGCCGGCTCCGTTCCGGTCAAGGCCCGGTCGTTGTGCCTCCACACCCGGCCGGGCCGCTCGATGCCCCGTCAAGTCGACGGACACGACCTCTCGACGCCGTTCGCGGATGCGCACGCAGCGCTTGTTGGGGACGTCGCCGTACCAGACGGCCTCATCAGCGTCGAGGCAGATGCCGTCGGGAAGACAGTCGCCCCGGTCGGCCCAGACGCGTCGATTCGACAGGCCGCCGTCGGCGGCGATGTCGAACGCGGTTAGCCGGTTACCGTGGGACTCGGGGACGATCAGTGTCGAGTCGTCCGGTGTGACGGGCATGCCGTTACCGAAGTCGATGTGGTCGGCCTCGTGGGGCTCAATAACCAGCCTTCTTGACTTCTAGATCAGCTGCGGTCTTGTGTGGGCGCAGGCAGCGATGGTTCCCGCTTGGGTCCCGGCCGATCCGGCGTCACCTATCACCCGGGCACTTCCACGGCTTCCGACGGCCTGGGCAGCCGGCGTCCGCCCGCCCAGGCCCGCGCGGTGATGAAGCAGCCCGACATCGGGCCGTTCGGCGTGCTCGGCGTGGTGCTCGCGCTGCTGCAGATCGGTGCCCTGTCGACGGTGTCCGCGGCGGGGTCGTGGGCCGAAGCGCTGGTCGTCACGACGGTGGCCGCGGCGACGGGCCGCGTCGCGGCGGTGCAGGCGGCCGGCACACGGGTGGCGTCCGCCACCCGCAACGGCCTCGGTACCCTCGTCGCAGGGACCGCCAGTCGGCCGGCCCAGGTGGCGCTCACTGTCTCGCTGTTCGCCGCCGCCGTCATGGCGAGCGGCTTGGCCGACGCCAACCACGATCGGGCCGCATGGGTCGCAGTAGCCGTCGCCCTGGGGCTGGGCGGCGGGTGGGTGGTTCGCGTGCATTCGGTACGGCGCCTCGGCGGTGTAACGGGCGACGTCTTCGGCGCACTGGTCGAGGTCGCCGCCACCATCACCCTCGTGCTGCTCGCCGCAAAGCCGGCGTGGCGGTGACGAGACCGCACCTGGTGCGCCACGGCCAGTCGACGTGGAACGCGGCCCGGCGACTACAGGGCCAGACCGCGCACGTCGAATTGACCGCACTCCGCCTCGGCCACGCCGCCGCCGATGCCTTGCGCCGAAAGCACGTCGATGCCGTCTACAGCAGCGACCTCCTCAGGGCCGTGCAGACCGCCCTGCCGATCGCGGCGGCACTGCGCCAGCCGATCCGTCGCACACCGGGCCCTGCGCGAGCGCTACTACGGCACGTTCGAGGGCTGGACGTCCGCGGCCGCTCTGGCTGCGACTTCAGACCTCGACTGGACTGACCCGGACGTTCGAGTCGGTGGTGGGGAGAGCATGCGCGAAGTGTTCGCCCGTGTCGGCGAGACGCTCGTTTACATCACGGAACTCCGCGCGGCACAGACAATCGTCATCGTCAGCCACGGTGACGCGATCCGGGTCGCCGCGGCCTGGTTGGCCGGACTGGGCCCGCAGCAGATCCCCTGCCTCGAGGTCGCAAACGGCTCCATCACCACCGTCACGCTGAGCGACGAGTCGAGCCGTGAATAAGCCGTCCTTGTCCGGCTCCCCATCACTCGGGACAGAC
>DASXRA010000276.1:0-7799 GCA_036506855.1 Jatrophihabitantaceae bacterium | reverse complement strand
TGGCGACTGCGAGGTCGACCTCGCCGCTGAGGACGATCGTCGCGCTGTGTGCGACGTCGTCTGCGTGAATGGTCACGCTGACTGGCAGATCCGCCGTTGGCGCTGCGTGTTCCGAGACGATTGCCGGGGCCATGAGAGCTCCCTGGAGTGGTCCGCCGGGCAGCGCATCGAACCGGAGAACTCGTGAACTGGCAGTCAATGCACTACCCGGGTGTTGGCGGTGCGGCTGTCTGTCCAACCTTGGTCAGCATAACCCGCATCCGGCCGCGCGCCAGAGCGACTGCACGTCGGCTTAACGACGTGCGTGTGGTCTGCCCGCGGCACTCAGCTGGGCGGCGGTGGGACGTCCGGGTATGGGTTCGGGGCCGGGGTCGGCGGTATCGGCGGCGTGGGTATCGGTGGCGGCAGCGGCTCGGGGAACGGCTGTGGTGACGACGGGTCGGGCATCGGCGGCGGCGCGTTGGGATCGATCGGCGGGCTCACCGCCGTCGACGGATGCATCGACCGGGCTTGCCACTCTGTGATGGGCATGATCGATTCTCCAATCTCCACGGCGTCAGCCTGGCCGCCGCAGGTGCCGGGCGAACCAGTCACCGGCGAGGCCGGCGACGCGTTCCAATGCACCAGGCTCTTCGAACAGGTGCGTCGCGTCCGGGACGACGATCAGCTCTCGCTCGCAGCGCATCGCGTCGATCGCCTTTCGGTTCAGGTCGAGCACGATCGGATCGTGCCCGCCGACGATGAGCAGCGTTGGGGCCGACACCTGTGGCAGTGCTTCGCCGGCGAGGTCGGGACGCCCGCCTCTGGAGACGACGGCTTGCACGCGGCCACGATCCGCACTGGCCGCTACGAGTGCCGCTGCCGCCCCAGTGCTCGCGCCGAAGAAGCCGATTGGCAGGCCGGCGGTGCTTGGCTGGTTGGTCACGTCGTCCGCGGCGAGCGTCAGGCGCCGGGCGAGGAGCCCGATGTCGAAACGCAGCTCGCGGGTGCTCTGGTCCAGGACGTCCTCTTGTTCGGTAAGCAGATCGACGAGCAATGTGGCCAGCTTGAGCTTGGTCAGCCGGTTCGCCACCTGGCGGTTGCGACGACTGCGCCGGCTGCTGCCGCTGCCGTGCGCGAACACGACAACGCCCTGCGCGTCGTCGGGAACGGTGAGGTCACCGAAGGCCGACTCTTCGGCGCTGACCGGGATCTCGAGTTCGGTGACCGGCATTGCTGCACTCAGCTCGCCATCAGCGGCCGACTGCCCGCTCCAGCTGCGCCTTGTTCATCGTCGAACGCCCGCGGACGCCCTTCCGCTTCGCCTCCTGGTAGAGCTGATCCTTGGTGCGACCGCCCGGTCCGGAGTGCGATCGCAGCCCACCGCGCCGCGACGACGAGATATCGCGCTTGGACTCGCGGCTGGCCCGCGCCGCCTCACCGGACCGGGCGCGCTCCTTGTTCACGGTGCGTGCGGCGATCTGCTCGGCGAGGCTCTCCGAGCGGCCCTGGTCGATCAAGCTCTTCTTGATGTCGTTGTACTGGCGCTCGCGCTTCGCGCTCCAAGCTCGCTGTGGCATCTCGTCTCCTTCCCAGTCGCTGCTGGGTATTCCCACACGGTTATAGCGGCAAACCCGGTCGATGTGTGGCTCGCGGTTTGCCGGGCGCGCCGGGTGGGTACGTGAGGCTTGATGAGATTCGCGGTCAGCTTGTTCGTGTTCGCCATCGGCGCGATCTTGCTGTTCGGCGTCACGGCAACGCCCAGCGGAGTCAACATCGCGGCGATCGGCGTGATCTTGATGCTGGTCGGCCTCGCCGGACTGGCGATCGGGCACTGGCTCTACGTGGCGCGACGTCGCACCGACGTGATCTATCGCCCGGACGGGCAGACCTGGATCGAGCCCAACGCGCCGCCGCACGATCCGACCGACACCGACCTGTGACGGCGCGCACTAACCGGCGAGTGCGGGTAGCGGGGCCGGTCGCAGCAGGCGGGGGGTGAGCGCGACCGTGGTGACCACCGATGCGATCGCCAGGATCGTCATTGCCGACGCGGGGGAGACGTGCTCGGTGACCAGGCCGGCGGTCGTCGCACCGACGGCCTGCATGGTGAGCATGCCGGACGTGTGCAAGCCGAGCGCATGGCCACGCAGGTCGTCCGGAGTCAGGGCGATCAGGCGGTCCTGCAGCAGCAGGCTGGCGCCGTAGCCGACCGACGCGACGCAGACCGCGACTACCGCGATCGGCGTCGGCGGGTGCACCGCGAACAGCAGGTACGGCACGGCGAGCAGCAGCCGCAGCGGACTGATCAGCCGGCGCCGCCACGTCGTGGGCACGAACCGCCCGAGCGCTGTGTCGCCGGCCAGCATTCCGATCGCGGCGGCGACGAACAGCGCGCCGGCCGACCGTGGGGCGTACGGCACGAACAGTGCCTCGCAGCCGACGATCAGCCCGTTGGGTACCCACATCGCGAGGTACACGTCGCGACGCGCGGGCGAGGACCACAGCAGGGCGTTGCCTGCCCACGTCTCGCGAATCGAGGGCCGGCCCGCCGATCGGGCCGGGCGTTCGCTGAGACCGGCACGGAGCAGCACGGCCGAGGCCAGGTAGAGCGCGGCGGCGATCAGCAGCGCGCCGCGCGCCGACGCCAGCGCGACAAGCGCCCCGCCGGCCGCGAACCCGACGATCTGCATGACGCCGACGGACATGTTGAACATCGACCGGCCGAGGATGTAGCCACCTTCGGGCAGGATCTCGTTCACCAGGCCCCACTGGACGCCGCTGCCGGCAGCGCTGACCAAGCCGGTGGACAGCACGATGGTCAGCAACAGCCAGACCGGGCATGCCGGGATCGTCAGGGCCAGAGTCGCGACGGCGAACGCAATGCCGATGGTGACCATCGCGGCTCGCGGCCGGACCCGATCAGCAACCGACAGCAATGTCGCCGCTGCGATGACCTGCGCGAACGACGCCCCGAACATCGACAGGGCCGACAGCAGCGCGGAACCGGTGCGCGCGTACACCAGGGTGCTCAACGCCAGCCCGCTCATCGTCGCGGCGGCCGTCCGCACCGATGTCGCGACGAACAGTGGAGTGAACTCCGCGACTCTGAACACCTGCCGGTAGGTACGCATGCGGAAAGCCTGCGGGGGACTCGGCGCAGTGGCTAAAGTTTCGCGTGGAGGCGAAACATGGGTGTCTGGCGCGTGGGCGTGGACGAGCTGGCGAAGAGCCGGTTCACGGTCTCGGCATTCACCGAAACCGTCGCGACGCTGGCCACGCTCGCCGGCGTCCATCCGAATCCCGGAGCCCGCGAGTGGACGCAGGCGTACCGGCCCGCCTATCGCGACATGGTCGATGCGGATCCGTTCGCGGCCGCGTTCGTGGCCGCGGTGTTCCGGCCGCGATGGATCTCCGACCTGGTGACCGTCCCGCCGCGGCCGGACGATCGCACGTTCTACGACGAGCTGCGCCGCGTACGTGAGACGCCGGCCGCGCTCGCGCATCGCCAACTCGCCGCCGACGGACGGCTGCCCAGCGCGCTGCGCGTCCCCGACGTCGCCGAGCGGAGTGCCAAGCTGCTGGAGTGGGTGTGGAGGCACGCCGTCCGGGCGGACTGGCCGCGGCGATGCCGCATCTTCGAGGCCGACATCGTTTCGCGGACGCAGCGCCTCGCGACCGGCGGATGGGCGGCCGCGCTCGACAACATGCGTTCGGGCATGCGCTGGCTCGGCGACGGGCGCCTGCAGATCAACACCTACGACAATCCGCCGCAAGATCTCGCCGACGCCGAGCTGATGTTCATCCCGTGCACGTCGGGCCGCGGCTGGGTTGCCTGGGACCACGCGAATCGCTACGCGATCATGTATCCGTGCACCGGCATGCTCGCCGACGCGGCCGGCCTGCCGTCGCCCGATGCGCTCGCTCGGCTGATCGGGCCCGTCCGCGCGGGCATCCTCGTCCAGCTTGCTGAGCCGCGCAGCACGAGCCAACTGGTCGCGTTGACCGGGTACGTCCTGGGATCGGTGGGCAGCCACCTGAAGGTGCTGCTGGACGCCGAGCTCGTGCAACGCCGCCGAGCGGGCCGGTCGGTCCTGTACTACCGGACCAGCCTCGGCGACCAGCTGGCCCGCACGGTTTGAGCACCGCCCGAACGCGGGTATCAGTAGGCCACTGTCAAAAGTGACGGTCAGTCAACCGTTCCAGGGGAATCTGATGCCTGCTTGGGTGTGGATCTCTTGATCATTGTGGCGATCGTGGTCGTTGTCGCAGTAATCGCGATGATGGCGTTCAGACAGCGCCGGACAGCCATGCTGCGCCAGCGCTTCGGCGAGGAGTACGAGCGGACCGTCGACGCGCGCGACGACCGCCGCGCCGCTGAGGCGGACCTGCGCGGCCGCGAACGGCAGCGCGCTCAGTTCGAGGTCAAGCCGCTGCCGGAGCCTGCCCGTGCGCGCTTCGCCGCGGAATGGCGCGACGTGCAGGAGCGGTTCGTCGACGAGCCGTCAGCCGCGGTCGTCTCGGCGGACATCCTCGTGTACCGCGTGATGGGGGCCCGTGGCTACCCGATGGAGAATTTCGACGCGCAGGCGGACCTGGTGTCCGTCGACCATCCCGACGTCGTCCAGAACTACCGCGCGGCGCACGCCAGCTACGACTGGTCGCAGAGCCAGCAGGCGACGACCGAGGATCTGCGCGCCGCGGTACTGCACTACCGGGCGCTCTTCGACCATCTGCTGCAGCCGGAGACGGGCGACAACGCCGGACGGCACGCTGGCGATTCAGCCGACGAGCACCACGCGACGGGCCGGGGCACGCGATGAACGACTACGAGACCGCCGACGACGGCCGGCTGACCACGGAGCAGATCGCCGCCGCCGGTGACACCTTCACCGATCCGCAGCCGTCCGCAACGGACGACACCGGCGCGAATCGCGAGCCGTCGACGCCGCTCCTGGAAGGCGACGAGCTGCACGGCGTCATCGAGCGCTGGCGGGAGATCCAGGCGCAGTTCGTCGATGAGCCCAGGACAGTGGTCCGCGAGGCCGACGCCCTGGTCGCCGACCTCATGCAACGGCTGGCGCGCATGTTCGCCGGCGAGCGGGAGCAGCTCGAGTCGCGGTTGGCAAGTGGCGACAGCGCCTCGACCGAGGATCTCCGGCAAGGCCTGCAGCGCTACCGCTCCTTCTTCGAGCGGTTGCTCGTGGCGTAATCCGTCGGCCTGCCTGCGGCCGACCGATGAGTTCGGCCGGCCCCCTCGGTATGTACCGATGCGCGATGCGACCGCATCGCCCCGAGGAGGAGACATGCCGAGCATCGATGACAGCGCCGTGCGGGACACGATCCGAGCGCTGTACACCGCCTGGGCCGCCAACGACGCGGATGCACTCGCGGCGCTATACGTCGAGGACGCGACCGTGGTGCAGCCCGGGATCTACCGGCAGAACCGGGACGAGCTCCGAGCCGGCATGGCCGCGGCGTTCGCCGGTCCGTTGCGGAACTCGACGGTCATCGACGAGACGCGCAGCGTCCGTTTCCTCGGCGACGACGCCGCCGTGGTGATCAGCGAGGGCGGCGTCGTCCGCGCGGGCGAGACGGAGCTGCCTGCGGAGCGAGCAGTGCGCGCGACGTGGGTGCTGGTCAAGCAGGACGGGTCGTGGCGCATCGCGGCCTACCACAACAGCCCTGCCCTGGCCTGATCCGGCGACGGCGCTCACCCTGCGCGTCATGCCCCGCCGAGTCCGGCGACGGGCACCGGGGCGGAGCGGTCCGTCTTCGTACCGTCGCCGAGTTGTCCGGCCGAGTTGACGCCCCAGCAACGCACGGTGCTGTCCGCAAGGAGTGCACAGACGTGCTCGCCGAAGCCGGAGATCGCGTTGACCGCCGGCAGCCCTGCGATGGGTGCCGGCGTGAGTCGGGGCGTCGTGGCGTCGCCCGTCTGCCCGGCTGCGCTGGTGGCCCCCCAGCAACGGACGGTGCGATCGACCAGGAGCGCGCACGAGTGCGATACGCCGGCCGCGAGGCTGGACACGTCGGCGAGTCCGCGGACCGGGGTCGGTGCGGTGCGGAGCGCCGTGGTTCCGTCGCCTAGCTCTCCGGACTGGTTCGATCCCAGCAGCGGACGGTGTGATCGACGAGCACGGCGCACGTGTTGCGGTTTCCGGCTGCAATCGCAGTGACGCCGGACAGGCCCGACACGCGCACCGGCCTGAGCCGGTTCGTCGTCGTTCCGTCGCCGAGCTCGCCGAACACGTTCAGCCCCCAGCAGCGGACGGTGCCGTCGGTGACGACGGCGCACGTGTGACCCGTCGACGCGCTGACCGACAGCACGCCCGAGAGCACGGGTACCGGCGTGCGCCGATCTGTCGTCGTGCCGTCGCCGAGCTGGGCGTACCGGTTCGATCCCCAGCAGCGCAGCGAGGCGTCAGTGAGCAAGGCACAGGACGTGTCGCCTTGGGCGCTGATCGCGGTGGCCCCCGACAGCGCCGGGACGCGCTCAGGCCGCAGCTGGTCTGTCGTCGTGCCATCGCCGAGCTGGCCGTACTGGTTCCAACCCCAGCAGTCGACCGTCCGATCGGCGAGCAGGGCGCAGCTGTGATGGAACCCGGTCGCGATCGCGGTCGCGCCGGTGAGCCCGAGAACGCGCACCGGCGTGAGCCGATCCGTCCTCGTCCCGTCGCCGAGCTCCCCGCCAAGGTTCGCGCCCCAGCAGCGGACCGTGTGGTCATCGAGGATGGCGCAGGTGTGGGACAACCCGGCGGCGATCGAGATCGCCCTCGCCGCCGCGCGCCTGCCCGGCCACGCGACCACGAGCGCCACGACGGCGGCACCGACGAGCAGCGCCGCAATGGCGGCGAGCGTCCAACCTCGGCGACCGGATCGGCTGACCTGCGGCGCCGGGCGATTGGCTGCAGGCCGGCGCTTCACCCGGGTCCCTTCATCCACCGGACCCTAACGTCGACGGGACGGATACGGGTCAGCAGCCGATCACCGCTCGGATGCGGGTTGCGTTGCTGACCAGCGTGACCGCGAGCGAGACGCTGAGCTGCTTGCCGGACTGCGCCTTGACGTGCTGGATGTACGCCGCGAGGGTGCCGCACGCGTCGTTCTTGTCGCCCGCCGCCAGCTCGTCCCGCGCGTCCTGAAGCTGCAACGCGAAGCTGTTGCCGCCTGCCGAGCCGACCAATGCGATCTGGTCGGCGATCTGCTCGGCCGCGTCCTTGATGTGCACCGTGAACGACTCCGAGGCCGCGTGGTCGGCGGCATCCGTCGCCGTGCACGTCACCAAGGTGTCGCCGATCGCGAACGTCGACCCTGACGCCGTCGAGCACACGGTCGGCAGCGGCTGGCCGAACGCATCGGTCGCGCTCGAGGCGTAGGTGATGACCGCGCCGCCGGGTGCCGTCGCGTTCGCCACGATCGGAGCGGGAACCGTCACGGACGGCGGCCGCGACGTGACGCGGTATGCGGCGCTGCCGTGCGCGGGGACGTGCGCGACCGTGAGCGGGTCGGCGATCGCCGTTACCTGCTTCGACCACAGATCCTTGGCGAGGTACTTCGCGGTCGGGTCGAGCCCGGCCGAGTCGAAGCTGACCGACGCGTCCGTCCACGGCGTCGTGGCCGCGTCGAACACCGCGATGGCGCGGTCGCCGTTGGCGAGCGGCTTCGTCAGCTTCCACTGGGAGTTCGCGTTCGAGATCGTGGCGACCTGGACGCCCAGCGGATCCTGGTCGAGCGCGATCAGATCCTTGTTGAGGTAGATCGCCAGGTTCTGCGCTGCCATGTCGGCAACGTTCGTCCCGGCCAGCAGCGGCGCGGAA
>DASXRA010000275.1:0-6924 GCA_036506855.1 Jatrophihabitantaceae bacterium | reverse complement strand
TTACCCCGGTAACCAGGACGATCCGTGACATGCGAGCTCCCACCCAGCGCTCGAGACCAAGCCATCAGTCTAGAGGGGGGTGTGTAACTTTGGCTCGACGATCGGTGACGAGTAACCAACAAGACAGGGCGTTGGGCGGCCACCTGGTGAGTAGCGCGAAACCGTAGCCGCGCCGACGGCGAACGGGCAGATCGAGCCTTCCGGCGCGTTTAGCGAGACAACGCGTCGGGCGGGTGCGGGTGAGTACCGCGAGCCCGCAGCCGGGTGAGCCAAACGTATTCGATCGAGCCTTCCAGCCCGATCAACTTGCTTTACTTCTTGTTGCGGCGCTGCACGCGCGTGCGCTTGAGCAACTTGCGGTGCTTCTTCTTCGCCATCCGCTTGCGACGCTTCTTGATTACCGAGCCCATAGGAAACCTTGTCTGTGCCGGACGTGCTGGCAATGTCGATGTGAACGCGCCGACGAACGGCCGGGCGCGCGTACCAGTCGGCCACCCTACCCGCGTGGGCAGCGGCCGATGCAGATCGGATCAGCCGGCCTCGATGTAGGCGGCTTCGAGGTAGTCGTGCACGGCCTTCTCCGGAACCCGGAACGACCGCCCGACTCGCACGGCGGGCAGGTCGCCGCCATGAACCATCCGATATACGGTCATCTTGGAAACCCGCATGACGGACGCGACCTCGGCCACGGTCAGGAACCGGACCTCGGCGAATGCGGCATCCGGGGCGACCTCAGCGGGTTTGTCGTCGCTCGCGGCACGCGAACGCCGCGAAGCGCCTACCTTACCTTCGCCGGAATGCGCAGACGTGCTCATACGTCACCGTTACCTTTGGGCACATGTCGGTGCGCCGGCTTCCCCTCCGGCGGACGACACGCACGTGCTTGCTGAAGCGTAGCGGTACAGGTGGGGCTCATGCGATAGCTGAGCCACACAGATGTGCGGCGACGTCCGAGATGTCAGGAAGCGACCTGCGCCAGCCGGCGGATCGTGGCAGCGGCGATGATCGCGTGCCCGCGCGCACTGGCGTGCAGCAGGTCCGCGCTGTAGGTGGATCGCTCGACTGCCGCTGGATGGTCGGTCATCACGATATGGATGCCACCGCGGCGTTCGGCCAACTCCGCGACGGCGTTGCCGAGGTCGCGGATGCGCTCACGCAGCGGCCCGGTGTACCCCGCGGGTATCAGGTCCGAGCGGGTGATGTCGAGCAATCCGAACGTGATGACGTCGCTGCCCTGCTCGCGCAGGGCGCCGACCATGGCGTCGATGTCGGCGGCGACGGCCTCGACGTCGAACCGTCCGCGCAGCATGTCGTTGCCCCCGCACACCACCGCGGCGAGATCCGGACGGAAGGCAAGCGCGCGCGGAAGTTGGCGCTCGCGCACCTGGGCTGCATATCGGTCGCGTTCGCCGGTGTTGAGGTACGCCGCGTCCGGATGGACGCGCTGGAGCGCGCGGGCAATCGTCGTCGCCCAACCACCGCTCGGGTAACCCGGCACGTCGTCGCCGACGCCGGCCGCCATGCTGTCGCCGAGCACCGCGAAGCGGCGCCACCGCGCATCGAGCAGGAGCGCCGCAGCGTCCTCGTCGGTGATGCAGTACGGATCGGTCGCCAAAGTAGTCACACGAACGATCGTACTATTAGTTTGGCCCAACCGGAGAAGGTACCGTCGTGACAATGAGCGCACCCAAGCTGGACGGCCGGATCGAGCGCGGCGCGCATACGCGTCACGCAATCCTCGAACGTGCGGCGGCGATCGCGTCCGTCGAAGGGCTCGACCGGCTGTCGATCGGGCGGCTGGCGACCGAGCTGCGCGCCAGCAAGAGCGGCGTGTTCGCCCACTTCGGATCGAAGGAGGAGCTACAGCTCGCGACCGTGCAGTGGGCGCGGGAGGTCTTCGTCGCCGAGGTCATCGCCCCGGCTCTGCGCGCACCCGGCGGGCTGCGGCGACTCTGGCGGCTCTGCGACGGCTGGCTCGACTACTCGAAGCGTCGCGTGTTCCCCGGCGGTTGCTTCTTCGTCTCCGTCGCGGCGGAATTTGACGCCCGGCCGGGACGCGTGCGCGACGCGATCGCCGACGCGCACCGCGAATGGCAGCAGTTCCTCGAGACGTCCATCGTCAAGGCGCGCGAACTCGGTGAGCTCACCGAAGACGCCGACCCGCGCCAGCTCGTCTTCGAGCTCGACGCGTTCACCGGCGCGACGCAGGACGCCCTGCTCTTCGACGAGCGGGCGGTCTACACGCGGGCCCGCCGCGCCATGCTGAATCGCCTGCGTGCCGTCGCGGTCGATCCGAGCCTGCTGCCTAACTCCCCGCGATGAGCGCTTGCGCGAAGAGCCCGGCCCGCGCGCGCCGAAGGCGCTTGCGCTCGCGGCTGCGACCGGCCCCTTGTGGGTCGGAAGCAGACGCGAATCGGGCCGGATAAGCACGTCAGCCGGACGCGCCCAGCTCTGCGCTGCGCAGCGCGGCCGCCTCGATCGCGGCGAGCAGGGCCGCCCGCACGCCATGCACCTCCAGCTCGCGGATGGCGGCGATCGTCGTGCCACCCGGGCTGGTCACCGCCTCGCGCAGCTGCACCGGATGCTCGCCGGAATCGCGCAGCATCACCGCGGCGCCGATGGCCGACTGCACGATCAGCTCGGCGGCCAGCGCGCGAGGCAGGCCGAGCAGGATGCCAGCGTCGATCATCGCCTCGACCAGGAAGAAGAAGTACGCCGGCCCGGAGCCGGACAGCGCGGTGACTGCGTCCAGCTGCGACTCCGGTACCCGCACGACCTTGCCCACGGTGGCAAGCAGCTTCTCGGCGATGGCGAGATGCTCTTCGCTCGCGTGGGCGCCGGCCGAGATGGCGGTCATCGCCTCGTCGACCAGGGCCGGGGTGTTCGGCATGCAGCGCACGACCGGCACGTCGGCACCGAGCAAAGCCTCGATGCGAGCCGTCGGGATGCCGGCCGCGACGGACACGACCACGTGCTGCGCGCCCAGATGCGGGCGCAACTCGGCAAGCAGTGACTCGATGTCCTGCGGCTTCACGGCAATCAGCACGGTGCGCGCCGCGGCCGCCGCCTCGGCGACGTCGACCGCGCGCACGCCGTGCGTGGCCGTCAGGTACGCCGCCCGCTGCGGATGCTTCTCGACGACGACAACTTCGTCGTGCGCGTAATGCCCGCGCAGGAGTCCCGACAGCAACGCCTCGCCGATCTTGCCGCCGCCGACGATGGCCAGCCCGTTACGCATCGGCGATCACCTCCTCGATATCAGCGAACGCAGGAAGAACGTCAGATTGGACGGACGTTCGGCAAGCCGGCGCATCAGGTAGCCGTACCAGTCACTGCCGTACGGGACGTACACGCGCACCGTCTCGCCCGCAGCAGCAAGCCGTCGCTGCTCGGCCGGCCGCACGCCGTAGAGCATCTGCAGCTCGTACCGCCCCGGCGCTTTGCGGTAGAACTTCGCCCGCTCCTGCGCGATCGCGACCAGCCGCGGATCGTGCGTCGCGAACATCGGATAACCGTCGCCGGCCAGCAGGATGTTGGCGCATCTGACGTAGGAGCGGTCGACCTGGTCGTCGGCCTGGTAGGCCACGGACGCGGGCTCTTGGTATGCGCCCTTACACAGCCGCACGCGGCTGCCCGGCCCGGCGAGCGCCCGGCAGTCTGCCTCGGTGCGCCGCAGGTAGGCCTGCAGCACCGCACCCGTCTCGGGAAAGTCGGTGCGCAGGTCGGCCAGGATCGACAGCGTCGAGTCCGTCGTCGTGTGGTCTTCCATGTCGAGGGTGACCGTGGCACCCACCGAGCGAGCCGCGCTGGAGATCCGGCGGGCGTGCTCGAGCGCGATCTTCTCCCCGTCGCCGGGCAGTGCCTGGCCGATCGCGCTCAGCTTGACGCTGACCTCCGCGCGAGCGGTGAGCGGTCCGAGCCGCTCGGTCAGGCCGGCCCGGTCCATTGCCGCCAACAAGGCCAGGTACGCCTCGGCGACGGCGCCCGCGCGCTCGGCGTCGGTGGTGTCCTCGCCGAGGTGGTCGAGGGTGACGGTGAGGCCGTCCTCGACGAGCGCGCTGGCGACTCCGACGGCGGCGGGCGTGTCCGAGCCACCGACGAACCGGCGCACCACCGACCGCGAGATCGGCGCGCCGGACACCAGTCTCTCGATGCCGTGATTTCGCGACGCAGCCAGGATGACGGACCGAAGCATGCCCAGAGGGTAGCGATCAGGGCGCAGGCACCGGGCCGGGCTGCGCGACCAGGTGCAGGCGGCAGTAGGCGAGCGCCTCGGCGAGATCGGCCTCGCGTTCGGGCCGGTCGATCGCCCGGCGGGTGTTCACCTCGACGATCACGTGCCCGGCGAAGCCACGTGCCGCCACCCGTTCGAGCACCTCCGCGCATGGCTGGGTGCCGCGTCCGGGCACGAGATGTTCGTCGCGGCCCACGCCGGTGCCGTCGCCGATGTGCAGGTGGGCCAGCCGGTCACCCATCGCGTCCAGCATGTCCAGCGCGTCGGACTGCGAGACCGCCGTGTGCGAGAGGTCGAGCGTGTAGTCGGTGTACCCGTCGCCGCCGGTCACGACGTCCCAGCCGGGCTGGTACGCCGAGATCTCGCGCCCGCGCATCCGCAACGGGAACATGTTCTCGATCGCAAAGGTGATTCCGGTCTCCTGCGCCATCGCGTCGATGCCTGCGCGGAACCGGCGAGCGTAGTCGCGCTGCCACCGAAACGGCGGGTGGACGACGACGGTCTGCGCGCCGACCAGCTCGGCGGCGAACTGCGCTTTCTGCAGCTTCACCCAAGGATCCGTCGACCAGACGCGTTGCGTGACGATCAGGCAGGGTGAATGGATCGCCAGGATCGGCACCGAATAGTGCTCCGAGAGCCGGCGCAGCGCGTGGGCGTCCTGGCTGATCGGGTCCGTCCAGACCATGACCTCGACGCCGTCGTAGCCGAGCTTCCCGGCAATCTCGAACGCGGCCGCCGTGGATTCCGGGAACACCGACGCCGTCGACAGGCCGACCTTCGCCACCGACGCGCGAAGCGCATGCGACGGGGGCGAGCTCATGCGGGAAGGTTAAAGCTTCGGCGCAGGTCAGGGTGGGAGCTGGTCGAGCCGGCGCAAGATCACACCCTCGCGCAGCGCCCACGGGCACAGTTCGAGCTCGTCGACGTCCAACGCCTCCAGGGTCGCGGCCGCGACGACGGCGCCGGCGAGCACCTGATGCGCCCGGCCGGGGCCCACGCCGTCCAGCTCGGACAGGTCACCGGACGACATGCGCGCGATGAACGCCGTGACCTGCCGCAACCCGGTGCGGGTCAGCAGGCGCCGGGTGCGCGGACCGGTAGAGGACGGCGCGGCGCCGGCCAGGCGGGCGAGCGTGCGAAACGTCTTGCTGGTGGCCACGACGCGGTCCGGCTGTCCGACCTTGAGCAGCTTCTTGACCGGCTGCTCCAACTCGCCGTCGACGTGCTCGCGCAGCGCGTTGAGCTTCGACTTCGACGGTGGGTCGGCGTCGAACCACTCGCGGGTCAGCCGGCCGGCGCCGAGGGGTAGCGAGACGATCAGCTTGGGATCCTCGTCCGCGCCGACGCCGAGTTCCAATGAGCCGCCCCCGATGTCGACGCAGAGCAGGTTGCCGGCACTCCAGCCGAACCATCTGCGTACCGCCAGGAACGTCAGCCGGGCCTCGTCGTCGCCGGGCAGGACGAGCAGCTCGACGCCGGCCTCGACCGACACGCGGTCGAGCACCTCGGCGGAGTTGCGGGCGTCGCGCACCGCCGACGTCGCGAACGCGATCACCTCGTCGCAGCCGAGCTCGGCTGCCTGCCGGCGAGCGCCGAGCGCGGCGCCGACCAGCGCGTCCGCGCCTTCGAGTGCGAGATCGCCGCGCTTGTCGATGTGCTCGGCCAACCGCAGGACGCTCTTGCGGGACAACTGCGGAGTGGGCTCGGCACCGCGATGTGCGTCGACGACGAGCAGGTGCACGGTGTTCGACCCGACATCGAGCACACCCAACCGCATGCCTCGACACTATCGACCTATTCGGCGTTGCGCCGGGATGTCTCGTACCCTCGCAGGCGTGAGTGTGCAACTGCCCGTCGTAGCACGGGAGACCGGCCTCGACTTCCCACGCGAATGGATCGAGTTCTTCGACCCGTCCGATCCTGAACACCTGATCCGCGCAGACGCCACGTGGCTGTGTTCACGATGGACGTGCATCTTCGGACGCGGCTGCCAGGGCGTCCTGGAAGGACGAGCCGACGAGGGCTGCTGCAGTCACGGCGCGTTCTTCTCCGACAAGGACGACGAGAAGCGCGTGCGGCGCTTCGCCGAGAAGCTGACGCCTGCCGACTGGCAACACGCCGGCGCAGCCAGGACCAAGAACGGCAAGCTGTCCGTCGTCGAGAAGGACAACGTGGGCGACGACCCCGACCGTCGCCGCACCCGGGTGGTCGACGGCGCGTGCATCTTCCTCAACCGGCCCGGGTTCGCCGGCGGCGAGGGATGCGCGCTGCACTCGCTCGCCCTGCGCACCGGCCGCCATCCGCTGGAGACGAAGCCCGAGGTGTGCTGGCAGCTGCCGATCCGCCGGGCGCAGGACTGGGTCGACCGCCCGGACGGCACGCGGGTACTCGTGTCGACCGTGTCGGAGTTCGACCGGCGCGGCTGGGGCGAGGGCGGCCACGACCTGCATTGGTGGTGCACGTCGTCGCCCGACGCGCACGTCGGCGGTGAGGCGCTGTACGTCTCCTACGCCGCGGAGCTCACCGAGCTGATCGGCGCCAAGGCGTACGGCGAGCTCGAACGGCTATGCGCCGAGCGCCTCGAACGCGGCCTCGTCGCAGAGCATCCGGCCACCGCGGCCGCACGGGAAAGGGCGTCGTAGAGGCGACCACCATGCGATGAGCGCTCGCGCGAAGAGCCCCGCCGCCGC
>DASXRA010000274.1:0-5202 GCA_036506855.1 Jatrophihabitantaceae bacterium | reverse complement strand
CGGGCCTGCTGGCGCGCGGCGGCCAGGGCCGTCTCGGACAGGGCCGTCGAGTCGGTACGCATATAAGTGATGTAGCCGTTCTCGTACAACCGCTGGGCCACCCGCATGGCGGTGGCCGACGACCAGCGCAGCTTGCGGCTGGCCTCCTGCTGCAGGGTCGACGTCATGAACGGCGGGTACGGCCGGCGCCGGTAGGGCTTCTCCTCGACGCGGACGACCTCGAACGGCCGGCCGTCGAGCCGGGCCGCCAGACCGCGGGCGCCTGCCTCGTCGAGTTGCAGCACGTTCGACGGGGCGGTGCCCGTCTCCGCGTCGAAGTCGCGCCCGGTCGCGATCCGCATGTCGTCCAGCGCGACCAATGAAGCAGTGAAGCTCGCTGGATTGACAGTGTCGCCGTTGTCCTTGCGGGTGTCGGGTGCGAACGTGCCCTCGACGTCCCAGTACTCGGCGGTGCGGAACCGCATGCGAGCCCGCTCGCGTTCGACGACGATCCGCGTGGCCACCGACTGCACCCGGCCCGCCGACAGCCTGGGCAGCACCTTCTTCCACAGCACCGGGCTGACCTCGTAGCCGTAGAGGCGGTCGAGGATCCGGCGGGTCTCCTGCGCGTCGACGAGCCGCTCGTCGATCTCGCGCGGCGCCGCCACCGCCTCGGCAATGGCGTGCGGGGTGATCTCGTGGAACACCATGCGCCGCACCGGCACCTTCGGCTCGAGCGTCTGCACGAGGTGCCAGGCGATGGCCTCACCCTCGCGGTCCTCGTCCGTGGCGAGGTAGACCTCGTCGGAGTTCTTGACCAGGGCCTTGAGCTTGCTGACCTGCGCCTTGCGGTCGGGGCTGATCACGTACAGCGGCTCGAAGTCGTGCTCGGTGTCGACTCCGAGACGCGCCCACGACTCGCCCTTGTACTTGGCTGGAACGTCCGCGGCATTGCGTGGCAGGTCGCGGATATGACCGATAGATGCCTCGACCGTGTAGCCCTTGCCGAGATATCCGCCGATCGTCTTCGCCTTCGCCGGCGACTCGACGATCACCAGCTTGTTGTTGCCGGTGCTCGCCCGCGCGCCCTTACTTGCCACGTCTGCTCCTTGCGATTGCGTTCCGTCACGCCGTGAGTGCACTTGCTGACGGGCGGACGGTACATCACCCCCACGACCGCCGGGTGAAACGGCCGCGTCCTGCTGCTCACACCAGGTCGCTCATACCGGCCAGTCGCGTTCGGCCCCCGGGGGCGCCTCGCCGAGCAGTTCACCGAGGCGGCGCAGCCGCTTCGTCGACGTGATCCGCCAACCCGGTCCAGCGCGTTGCGCGAGCGACACGGCCGCCAGGCCGAGCCGCGCGAGCTGAGCGCCTCCTACCAGGTGTACCCGATCATCGGACTCCGCGGTGGCGAATATGTAGCCCACTTCGTCCGCGCGCCCACCGGCAATGGCCCACAGCCGCAGCCCGCCGGGGCCGAGGACGAGTCCCGGCGGCGGTCCCTCGTTGGCCCCGCGCGTCCATCGTGCCGCGTGTGGCGCCAGCGACGCACTGAACGCCGTGCGGGTTGCCAGCCCGCCCTCAGCATCAACGACCGCCGATGCCGCCTCGGCGACGCCACGCTCCTCGAACGCCTGGGCCAGCGCGTCCGCGCGCCAGCGGTCGGCAACGACGATCGACAGCCGCGCCGTACCGCCGAGGCGCGCCCAGTGCCCGCCGGCCAGCAGCACGCCGTCGACGTCGTCGAGGACGGGATCGACCGCGGCGGCACCGAACAGCGAGAACTGCACCGGCAAAGCGTGACAGAACACCGCCCGGCTCGGGCATGCGCCACGGCGCAACTTGCCGTCGCGCATGCCCGCCGCGGGTCAGTTCGGCCGTGACCCGGCCGGCCCGATCGGCCGGGGGCCGAGCCGGGTCAGCTCGCGCGGGTGTCGACCGGCTCCTGCTCCGCGGCGGGGGTCGGCCCCGGCGTCGCGCCCATGGAGATCTTGCGCCGCTTGGAGACGACCACGGCCGAGATGATGATCCCGAACGCAAGCACCGCGATGAGCGCCCGGATGCCCGCCGAAGCGTGCTCGCCGAGGCTGAGCTTGACGACTGCTGGCGCGATCAACACCGAGACGAGGTTCATCACCTTGATCAGCGGGTTGATCGAAGGACCTGCGGTGTCCTTGAACGGGTCGCCCACCGTGTCGCCGATGATGGTCGCGGAGTGCGCCTCGCTGCCCTTTCCGCCGTGCAGCCCGTCCTCGACCATCTTCTTGGCGTTGTCCCACGCGCCACCGGAGTTCGCCAGGAAGACGGCCATGAGAACGCCGGCCCCGATAGCCCCGGTGAGGTAGCCGGCCAGCGGGGCGACACCGAATGTGAAGCCCACCGCGATCGGCGCGAAGATCGCGAGCAACCCGGGAGTGGCCAGTTCGCGCAGCGAGTCCTTGGTGCAGATGTCGACGACGCGTGCGTATTCGGGCTTCTCGGTGCCCGCCATGATGCCGGGCCTGGTGCGGAACTGCTCGCGCACCTCGAACACGACGCGTCCGGCCGCCCGGCCCACTGCGCTGATTGCCAGCGAGCTGAACAGGAAGACGACAGATGCCCCGATGATCAGCCCGACCAGGTTGTTCGGCTGGGTGAGGTCGGTATGGAACGCGAAGTTGTCGGGCTTGATGTCGACGCCCGTCTTCGCGACCGCCGTCGCCACCGCGTCGGTGAACGAGCCGAACAATGCGGTAGCTGCCAGGACGGCCGTGGCGATCGCGATGCCCTTGGTGATGGCCTTGGTGGTGTTGCCCACCGCATCCAACTCGGTGAGCACACGAGCGCCGGCCTCGTCTATGTCGCCGCTCATCTCGGCGATGCCCTGGGCGTTGTCGCTGACCGGCCCGAACGTGTCCATCGAGACGATGACGCCGGCCGTGGTCAGCAGACCGCACCCGGCGAGCGCGACCGCGAACAGGGCGACGGCGATCGAGCCGCTGCCGAGCAGGAACGCGCAGAACACCGACAGCGCGATCAGGATGGCTGTATAGACGGCCGACTCGAGGCCGAGCGCGATGCCGGCCAAGATCACGGTCGCCGGGCCGGTGAGCGACGTGCCCGCGACATCCCGCACGGGGCGGCGGACCGTGTCGGTGAAGTATCCGGTGAGCTGCTGGATGATCACCGCGAGCACGATGCCGATCAGCACCGCGACGAACGCGATGACGGCCGGATTGCCCTTGCTTGCCGAGATCGCGGACGAGACGCCGTCGAAGTCCGAGAACTTGCTGGGCAGGTAGCTGAACGCCACGATCGCGACGAGCGCGAGCGACGTCGCCGCGGAGATGAAGAACCCGCGGTTGATCGGCACCAGGCCGTTGCGGTCGCTGGCCCGCAGCTTGGTCGTCAGCACGCCGACCACCGAGCTGATGACGCCGACGCCACCGACGACCAGCGGAAGCAGCAGCCCCTTCGCGCCGAATGCGGTCTGGCCGAGGATCAGCGCCGCGACCAGCGTGACCGCGTACGACTCGAACAGGTCAGCGGCCATACCGGCGCAGTCGCCCACGTTGTCGCCGACGTTGTCGGCGATGGTGGCGGCGTTGCGCGGGTCGTCCTCGGGGATGCCTGCCTCGACCTTGCCGACCAGGTCGGCCCCGACGTCGGCGGCCTTGGTGAAGATGCCGCCGCCGACACGCATGAACATGGCGAGCAGCGCGCCGCCGAATCCGAAGCCCTCGAGGACGGTCGGCGCATGGTCGTTGAAGATCAGCAGCACGAGCGAGGCGCCGGTCAGGCCGAGGCCGACCGTCAGCATGCCGACGATGCCGCCGGTGCGGAACGCGACCTGGAAGCCGTGTGCGGTCTGCCCGGCGCGGGCCGCGGCGGCGACACGTACGTTCGCCTGCGTTGCGAGCGTCATGCCGACGTAGCCGACCGTCGCCGAGAACGCCGCACCGACCAGGAAGAACAGCGCGCGGCCGAACTGCACGATGAACCCGCCGTCGTTCACCGGCAGGGCGAGCAGGAGCAGGAACACGATCACGGCGAACACCGCGAGCGTGCGGAACTGCCGGTTCAGGTACGCGCGCGCGCCCTCTTGCACGGCCTTCGCGATCTCCTGCATGCCGGGTGTGCCCTGATCGGCCTTGAGCACTTCTTGGACAAACCGGTAGGCGATTCCCAAGGCCGCGATCCCGACCACGAGTGTGACGGCCACCAGGCCGTGCTCGCCCCCAGAGATCGCCGCCGCAGCGGTCGGGTCGTGCTGATAGGCCAGCGCCATCCAAAGCTCCTTAACAGGCTGTGCGTGCTCGAAAGCAGATATCTCGCGCAGCGCGCGCGTCGGCGACCGACGCCGCGGGACATGATCCGGGGCAGTGTAGTCGCCTCACGGTGACCCTCCGTCCGCAGGTCACCCGCGTGCCGGGTCGCTCGCGGGGCCGATGGACAGGCGCCCTGCCCGAGCACTCGCGGTGGCACGCCGCCCGCCCACGCCCGGGAGGCGGACGGCAACGCTGACCTCGACATCGACGGTGCCGGCACGTCCGTCGGTAGCCAGCGTCGCTCGGCAGCGGACCAGCGCGGCACCGTTGGCCCGTGCGATCGGACCGGCCGGCGCGCACACATCGTCTGCCACGCCGATGCGCCCGGCCGCGGCGAGAGCAGCGAGATCCGCCGCCGACTCTGCCCGGTGGCGTGCGAGCACAGCGCCGGCACGAAGCGAGACCGCGACAGCCACGAGGAGCACCAGCGCAGAACACGCGAGCACCCACACGCTCGCTGAGCCGCGGTCGCCGCGGCCACCGATGTGCCTCAAGGCGGGACGCCGTTCTCGAAGGGAGTGTCGGCGTCTGGTTCGACGGCCGCGACCGCGCGCTCGACGACCGTGAGCGCCGGCAGCCAGCCACCCATCGGGTGCACGGCGATCCGCACGCGGGCCGTCACGCGATCGCCGGAGCGGGTGATCGTCACCGTCGACCCGGGAGCCGACGCCGCAGCCAGCCGCGACCCTGTCACAGGATCGCCACGTGCCGCCGCCCGGGCCGCCTCGCGGGCAGCGTCGGCCGCACGCACCCGCTGACCGGCGACCGAGACGGCGCTGAGCGCCACGGCCACCAAGATCATCAGCACCGGCAGGGCGGCGGCGAGCTCGGCGGTCACCATCCCGGCGTCCGACCGAAGACGCGACCGAGCGCGAGGTGGCCGCACGCGTCGCCTCAGATTGCATGCAGGGCCGAC
>DASXRA010000273.1:0-2059 GCA_036506855.1 Jatrophihabitantaceae bacterium | reverse complement strand
CGGTCCTTGAGCGGGGTGATGATCCGGCCGCGGTTCGTGTAGTCCTCGGGGTTGGCGCTCGCCACGAGCAGCAGGTCGAGCGGCAGCCGCAACTGGTAGCCGCGTACCTGGATGTCGCGCTCTTCGAGCACGTTCAGCAGCGCCACCTGGATGCGCTCGGCGAGGTCGGGCAGCTCGTTCACCGCGAAGATGCCGCGGTTGGTGCGCGGCACGAGCCCGTAGTGGACGGTCTCCGGGTCGCCGAGCGTCCGCCCGGCGGCAACCTTGATCGGGTCGATGTCGCCGATCAGGTCGCCCACCGACGTGTCGGGGGTGGCGAGCTTCTCGCCGTACCGCTCGCTGCGGTGCTTCCAGGCGACCGGCGTGAGGTCGCCGTCCTGCTCGGTCAGCGCGACGCAGCGTGAACATACCGGGGCGTATGGATGATCGTTGATCTCGCAGCCTGCGACGACCGGAGTCCACTCGTCGAGCAGGCCGGCGAGCGTGCGGATGAGCCGCGTCTTGCCCTGGCCGCGCTCGCCGAGCAGCACCAGATCGTGTCCGGCGAGCAGGGCACGCTCGACCTCGGGTGTCACGGTCTCGTCGAATCCGACGATGCCGGGCAGCGACGGCAGGCCCGCCGCGAGGCGGGCGATCAGGTTGCTGCGGATCTCGGTCTTGACGCTGCGATGGACGTGGCCCGAGCTACGAAGTTCGCCGAGCGTTGCGATGGTGGGGGCAGTCACCCGTTCGACGCTACGTGGCGGCTGCCGTGCCTGCCAGGGACTGCCGGGGGTCTGACGCGGTGTTCGCGCTCAGGGAAATCCTCGCGACTCGTGTCGGAGTGGCCCGATAGGTTGCAAAGCATGACTGATGCGGTACTCGCCGAAGGGCTGGTGAAGACGTTCGGGGCCACCCGTGCCCTGGACGGTCTCGATCTCGCAGTGCCCGAAGGCGCCGTGCTCGGGCTGCTCGGGCCGAACGGTGCCGGCAAGACGACAGCCGTCCGGGTCTTCTCGACCCTGTTGCGGCCGGACGCGGGCCGCGCGTCGGTGCTGGGCGTCGACGTCGTGAACGATCCCGGGCGAGCCCGGCAGTTGATCGGGTTGACGGGTCAGTTCGCCGCGATCGACGACTACCTGACCGGGCGCGAGAACCTGATCCTGTTCGCCCGGCTGTACCACCTCGGCGCGACGGCCGCGGCGCAGCGGGCCGACGAGCTGCTCGAACGGTTCGACCTCGTCGACGCTGCCGGGCGGATCGCCAAGACCTACTCCGGGGGCATGCGGCGCCGCCTCGACATTGCCGCGTCGCTGATCGCCAGGCCGCAGGTCATGTTCCTCGACGAGCCGACGACCGGGCTGGATCCTCGCAGCCGGCTCGGCATGTGGGGCGTGATCGAGGATCTCGTCCGTGACGGCACGACGATGCTGCTGACGACGCAGTACCTCGAGGAGGCCGACAAGCTCGCCTCGTCCATCGCGGTGATCGACCACGGCAAGGTGATCGCGAGCGGCACGTCCGACGAGCTGAAGGCGCATGTGGGCGGATCGCGGCTCGAGCTGGTCGTCGAGTCCGCGGCGTCGGTGCCTGCCGCCGCCGAGATCATGCGCAAGGTCGGTGACGGCACCGATCCTTCGGTCGACGCCGACCGTCGCAGCATCGCGGTGCCGGTGGCCGAGGGTGCCGGTGTGCTGGCCGACGTGGTGCGCCAGCTCGATGCCGCCGGCATCATCATCGGCGACCTGGCGCTGCGCAGGCCCACGCTCGACGACGTCTTCATGCGCCTGACCGGCCACGTCGCCGAGGAACATGACGAGGCCGAGCCTGAGCAACCCGCGCACGAGAAGGGAACCCGGCGATGAGCGCTCGCGCGAAGAGTCCCGCTGCCGCTACTCCGCCCACGGGGCGGGAGGTGCACCAGTGAGTGAGCAGGCGATCGCGAGGCGTCCGCTGATCGGTCCCCGACTGGCGGCCGACTCGTGGACGATGGCATGGCGGCTGCTCAAGGCGACGCCGCGCCAGCCCGAGCTGCTGATGTTCTCGACGATCCAGACGATCATGTTCGTGCTGCTGTTCC
>DASXRA010000272.1:0-5896 GCA_036506855.1 Jatrophihabitantaceae bacterium | reverse complement strand
ATGGCCTACTTCGAGGGGTATTCGCAAAGCGAGATGTCCGTCGCGCTGAACGTACCGCTGGGTACGGTGAAGACCCGAACGGCGCGGGGACTGCAGCGTCTGGCCGCGTTCCTCGAAAGCAGCCGGGGGCCGCGATGACCGTGCATATCGACGACGAGCTGCCGCTGCTGCTGAGCGGCGAAGCCGACCGGGCCACCGTCGAGGCGGCAGCCGAGCACCTGCGCGGATGCGATGACTGCCAGCAGGAGCTCGTCTCCGCGCTCGTCGCGCACGCGTCGCTGTCGTCCGCAGCCCGGTTCGCGCCGGACGCGGCGATGCCGGTGCACGCCGTGGACGAGCCACCGGCCGAACTGCCCGACCTCAGCTCGGTGTTCGCGCGCGTGCGCGCCGAGGCGGCGCGTGCCCCGGCCCGGCGGTGGCAGACGCGCTGGCTGGTTGCAGCGACCGTCGCCGGGTTGGCGCTCGGGGCGGGCGCGGTCACGGTGGCCGAGCACGCCGGCTCGGGGCCGTCCGCGCGGACCGTTGCCCTCGCGGCGTACGACCAGGGCCGGACCACGGCCAGCGCCAAGATCAGCCGCGACGAGATGCGCGTGGATGCCACGTCCCTGCCGTCGTTGCCGCAGGGCAAGCGATACGAGGTCTGGCTGACCGACGCCGAGCGCAAGCACCTGCAACCGCTCGGCTGGGTGGGCACGAACGGCAAGACCGACCTCACCGTGCCGCCGGATCTGATGAAGCAGTTCAGTGCGGTCGAAGTCAGCGTCCAGGACGTGAACGCGCCCTACCAGTACTCCGGGGTGAGCGTGCTGCGCGGCACCTACCGCTGACCTCGGCCGCGCAGCTTCCCCGCTGGAATCCCGAGGAACCGCCGGTCAGGTGGTTATTCCAGCGTGGAAGGGGAGCGCGGGGACCGCGCGCAGTCGCCGCCACGGCTCCGACGCCCGGCGGCGCTGTTTCAACGTCCGTGTGCCAAGCCGGTGAGTGAGGCGGCGCTGTCGCCGCCACATTCCGTGGGCACGACGCTCATACCGCCGGCGGCGTGGAGGAGATCGCCTTCGCGGGCGAACACGTGCCCGTCGGGGTCGATCAGCTCGGTCGGATTGAACCGAACGCGCCAGCCGGCTGGCCACAGCGCGGGCTCTTGAATGTTCCCGAGCCAGGCGCAGGCGTGGCCGTCGATGAGCGCAGCATGAAACGGCCCGAAGAACGCGGCATCGCGAGTTCCGTCCCCTGGCTTCCAGCCGTTCGAGGGCAGGGCGTAGGTCACTGCGGTCCCCGGTGCCGTGGGTATGTGTTTGTGCGGCGCACGCGTTGCCAGCACGGTGCCTGTCACGGCGATCGCGACGACCACTGCGGCCACGCCGAGCGCCGTCCAGCTGCGCCGGCGGGCAGGGCGTCGCACGCTGACCGTGTCCTCGGTCCACTCCGGAATCGTCAGCGAGTCTGCTTCGGCGGACAGGGCAGCGGTGATCACCGGGTCGAGGTCAGCGGGCATCGTGATCCTCCATGCGGGACTGGATTGCGCTGCGCGCGCGCGGCCGCGGTCTTGACGGTTCCCGGCGAGACGCCGAGCGTGGCCGCGATCTCGGCCTCGGACAGCCCGGCCCAGTACATCATCACGATGACCTCGCGCTGCCGGCGCGGGAGCTGTCGAATCACGGCCAGCACTCGGCGCTGCTCGTCGTTGCGAACCGCGGTGCTCTCCGCCGCCTCGACCCGCTCGTCGCGGATCGGATGCAGCAACCGCCGCGCGGTGATCCGTCGGCGGATCGCCGAACGGGTGCCGTTGACCACGGCGGTCCGCAGGTACGCCCCAGCCGCATCATCCGAGCGAAGCTGATCCCATTGCCGACTCAGCGCCGCGAACGCGTCCTGAACGATGTCCTCGGCGCCGCCCTCCTGATCGCCACAGAGCAGGTACGCCAGGCGAACCATCGGCTTCCACTGGGCTCGGCAGAGCACCTCGACGCCGGCGGCGGCATCGTGCCCGCCAAGACGTGAGGCAGCCGCGCTGCCGTGAGCCAAGCCGTCCACCTCCCCCAGACGATCTCAAAGCTAAGACGCACGAGACGGCAAACGGTTGGCATCGACTGCATCCCAGCCGTGCCGGATCCGGATCGGACAAACCACATCAAGACGTTCCTATGCCCGGATCTCGGCCGATGGCTCGATGCCTTTGTCACATCCTGCCCCTACACTGCGCGGAGCATCCAGGTCAGGTGGGGGGCGTTATGCGGCAGTGGGCAGAGTTCATCCTTCGGCATCGCCGGTGGGTGGTGGCGGTGTGCGGGGTCATCCTGGTCGCCGGTATCGCGCTGGCGGGCAAGACGACGAGCCGCTTGACGGTCGACTTCTCGCTGCCCGGCCAGCCGGGCTCGCAGACCGCGCACAAGATCAACCAGGCGTTCGGCAACGGCGGGAACACGTCGCCGTACCTGGCATCGGTCACCTTGCCGGCCGGGCAGACGATCACCGGACACGAGACGGACGTCGCCAAGGCGTTCGACGCCGTTCCGGCAGCGCTGCCGACCGTTCGGGTGATCGACGAGGCCAACAGCGGCGACAAGGCGTTCCGCACGAAGGATGACCGCACCGCCTATGCCCTGGTGTTCTACCGGTTCAACCCGTCGCCGAGCCAGAAGCTGCTGACTGATCCGATCCGCAACGCGATCGACGTGGCCAAGCCGGCGGGCGCGTCGGTCGGCGTCACCGGTGAAGACACGTTGGCCACGGGTGGCGACGAGAATGGCCCGGGCGTGCTCGGCGAGACGCTGCTCGGCGCCGTCGGCGCGCTTGCGGTGCTCGCGTTCGTGTTCGCGTCGTTCCTGGCGTTGCTGCCACTGCTCGTGGCAGCGGTGTCGATCCTGGCGACGTTCTTGTTGCTGCTGCCGCTGACCTATCTCACCGACGTGTCGTTCATCGTCCAGTTCCTGGTCGCGCTGATCGGGCTGGGCGTGGCGATCGACTACTCGTTGCTGTTCGTCAACCGATGGCGCGAGGAACGCGACCACGGCCGCGACAACCATGAGGCCGTCGTCGTCGCCATGCAGACCGCGGGCCGTGCGATCGTGTTCAGCGGTGTGACGGTGGCGATCGGCCTGCTCGCGCTCATCGTGTTGCCGGTGCCGTTCATGCGCAGCATGGGCTACGGCGGCGCGCTCATCCCGCTGGCCAGCGTGCTCACGACGCTGACACTGGCACCGGCGATTCTCGGCGGCATCGGCCCCCGTATCGACTGGCCGAAGATTCGCCACGAGAACCGCGCCAGCCGCGCGTGGAGCCGGTGGGCGGCGCTGGTCGTGCGCCGGCGGTGGATCGCCGCGATCGTCGCGGTCGCGTCCCTCGCAGCGTTGATCGGTGTGTTCTTGGGCGTCAAGATCGGCCTGGCGACCTCGGACTCGCTCGCCCGCAGCGGCCCTGCGTACGAGGCGCTGCAGACGCTCGAACGAGGCGGGGTGTCCACCGGCAACCTGACGCCGATCGAGGTACTCGTCTCAACCGATCAGGCCAAGAACGCGGCCACCGAGCTGGGCAAGGTCGACGGCATCGACCACGCCTACACGCCGAGCGGACCGGCGAGCAACCGCAACGGGCAGAGCGTCATCGTGCTCATCCCGAGCCACGAGACGGTGAACTCGAAGAGCATCGACGTGGTCAAACGCGTCAAGGCGGCGGCCAAGGATCTGCCGGGCGTTGTCGGGATCACCGGCGTGGGCGCCGCGCAGATCGACTTCCTGCATGCGGTCTACGGCAACTTCCCGCTGATGCTCGCGATCATCGCGATACTCACCTACATCCTGCTCGTACGCGCGTTCCGGTCCCTGCTGCTGCCGTTCAAGGCCGTGGTACTCAACCTGCTCTCACTGGGCGCGACACTCGGGCTGATGGTGCTGTTCTGGCAGCACGGCGTCGGCTCGGACCTGGTGTTCAACATCAACGCCACGGGCGCGATCACGTTCTGGATCCCGCTGATGGTCTTCGCGTTCCTGTTCGGCCTGTCGATGGACTACGAAGTGTTCATCCTGTCGCGCATCCGCGAGGAGTACGACGGCGCGCGCTCGACGAATGCCGCGGTGATCGAAGGCATCGGCCGCACCGGACGGCTGGTCACGAGCGCGGCGCTGATCCTGTTCCTCGCGTTCGCGGCGCTGGCGTCCGGGCCGGGCACCGATCTCAAGACGCTCGCCACCGGGCTCGGCTTCGGCATCCTGCTCGACGCGACGATCGTGCGCTCGCTGCTCGTCCCGTCGCTGGTGTCCTTGTTCGGCCCGTGGAACTGGTACCTGCCGGCACGCTTCGCCCGCGTACTGCGCGTGCAGCCGTCCTACCCGCATCCCGAACGAGACGAGCCGCTCGAACCGCTACCCGAACCCGTCGGCTGAGCGGCTACACCTGAGCGGCTCGTTCCGAGCCGACTAATAGCCGTTGCCGTACGAACCGCTGTCGGAGGACTGCGAGGCCGACGATGCGCTCAGGCTGGTGATCTGCTGGCCGGTGGGCGCGACGAGATACCAGAGTGCGCCGAATCCGTTGACGCCCTCGCCGTTCGTTTGCCCGGCGGCGCTGTCGCCGGAGAAGTAGTACAGCGGGTGCCCGTGGTAGCTGACCTGCTTCGTGCCGTCAGACCGCGCGATCGTGCCGAGGTCGCTGGCTGTGGCGCCGGTACCTGCTGTCGGCGCGCCCTTGGCGATCAGCGGCGGCCAGGCTGAGGCGCACGCGCCCGAGCACGTCGACGTGGTGCCGGTGTCCGACTTGAACAGGTAGAGGGAACGGCCCGAGCTGTCGGTGAGGAAGCTCGCGCCGTTGGCGGTGTGCACGTCGACGGTGGTCGCCGACGAGCTGCCGCCGGCGGCGGCGGATCCAGAGCCGGAAGGCGAGTTGTTCGTGCCGCCGGAACTGCAGGCCGTCGCGAGAACGGCGGCGGCCGCGAACGGTAGGCCTAATTTGAGCGCCAACGGGATCTTTCGGGATGACAGTTTGGTATCCATTTGCTGTGACTCTCCTCTGTCGCGGAATTTGATTCCGCATTGGAATTTGGATGCGGTCTACTGCTGAATACGCGGAGCGAGTTCGGAGAGTTCAGCTGCTCGTCATGCCGTACATCACCAGCTGACTCGGGGCACAAGGCGTGGCCGGCGTCACCTGAACCGCGGTCGGCTCGGTGGCGTGTCTGTAGGCATGCGCAACTACGTCATCGACACTTCGAGAGGACTCGCCGCGGCCGGAGTCTTCCTCGCGGCCGTCGTCCATCTTGACCTTTGGGTGCAGGGCTTTCGCTCGATCGCAACCATCGGGCCGCTGTTCATGCTCAACTTCGTCGCCGGAATGACCATTGGAGTCGGCGTGCTCGTGTGGCGCCATTGGCTGCCGGGCTTAGCCGCAGCCGGTTTCGGGGCAACCACTGTCGCCGCATTCTGGATCTCTGTCATTCACGGGCTGTTCGGCGTGAAAGAAACCGCCACCGGGTCGCCGGAGATACTTGCCGAACTCGCGGAGTACGGAGCGGTCGCATTCGGGCTCGCGGTCTTTGCCGCATTCCTGTGGCAGCGCCGCCTGGAACGGTATGACGCGGACATGCGAATAGTTGATCGAGTGGGCGACTCGCAGATCGGCTCCACCCAAGCCGAGGGCCAGTCCCTGGCCTCCGAGGCCAGGGTGTCGTAGCGGGCGTCGCGCGCGATGCGCCCCCGTCATCGTCGAGATCAGGCGAACGGCGTCGCCTGCGCCGTTGCGGTTGGAGCATCCGGTGTGGCGCTCGTGCATTACGCCGTTGGACGGCCCCTGCTTGCCACCACGTTCGCACTGCTCGCCGCGGCAAGTGCGTTCGCGCTCGATGAGCCGGCCAGCGCGGTCGTCGACGTCACGCCGTCCGGGCCGGCGGCACAGACCGCCGCGC
>DASXRA010000271.1:0-2845 GCA_036506855.1 Jatrophihabitantaceae bacterium | reverse complement strand
TCACAGCCCCGAACCGGTCGCGCATGATCCGGGCCCAGATTCGCCGAGCGGCCCGGAACTTGGCAACCTCCTCCAGGAATGTCGTGCGCGAGACGAAGAAGAACGCCAGCCTCGGGGCGAAGTCGTCCACCGCGAGTCCCGCGCGCAGGGCCGCCTCGACGTACGCGACGCCGTCGGCGAGCGTGAACGCGACCTCCTGCGAGGGCGTCGCCCCCGCCTCGGCCATGTGGTACCCGGAGATCGAGATGGTGTTCCACCTCGGGATCTCCTTCTTGCAGTACGCGAACGTGTCGGTGACCAGGCGCAGCGACTGGCTCGGCGGGAAGATGTAGGTGCCGCGCGCGATGTACTCCTTCAGCACATCGTTTTGGATGGTTCCGTTGAGCTCGCCCGCCGGCACGCCCTGCTCCTCGGCGACCAGTTGATACAGCAACAGCAACAGCGACGCAGGCGCGTTGATCGTCATCGACGTCGACACGGTGTCGAGCGGGATGCCGTCGAGCAGCACGCGCATGTCGTCGACCGAGTCGATGGCAACACCCACCTTGCCGACCTCGCCCTGCGCGAGCGGCGCGTCGGAATCCATGCCCATCTGCGTCGGCAGGTCGAAGGCGACGGACAGCCCCATCGTCCCGGCCTTCAACAGTTGCTGGTAGCGCCTGTTCGACTCGGCGGCGGTGCCGAACCCGGCGTACTGGCGCATCGTCCACGGACGCTCGGTGTACATCGTCGAGTAGACGCCGCGGGTGTACGGGAACTCGCCCGGCTCGCCCAGCCGCTCGGCCAGCCCGTCGGCGACGTCCCCGGGGCCGTACACAGGGGGGATCTCGAACCCGGACTCGGACTTGCGCGTCACGGTCGGCTCCTTCCGATATCGCCAGGGTGCCAGGCCGCGGCGGCGACCGCGTACCGGTTGTGAGCAAGTCCCGCCGGCGGTGCGCGAGATATGCGTGCGCTGTGAAGCCTGAGAGATCGCCGAGTCGTCTGAACTACCTCAGGTTCCCGGGCGTTGGCCCGACATGAATGCCGCGCTCCAGCGTCGTGCGCGAGGTGGCCTCTGCGCGGTAACGGCGCTGGTGCTCGCAGCCTCGCTCGGCGGTTTTGCCGGACTCGTCCGTACGCCGGGGCACGGTCACTCGGCCTCGCCCGCTCAGTCGGTACGGACGCACCTGGCCGTAGCGCCCACCACGCACTACCTGACACGCGGCGCCCTGCACCTGGCCGGCCTCGACATCCTCGGCGTGGACCAGGCCGAGGCGACGGACCGCGTCGTAGACGCAACCGCGCCTGCATCGCATTCGACCGCCGAGGGCATTGCCCAGGACGCCCGGGGCGGCCGAGGTCCCCCTGCCGGAGAGCTCGCCTAACTCTCCGTCCCGCCGCGCAAAGACGCGGCCCGAACCTCGCAGGCAGGAGACCGTCATGGTCACCCCATCGATCCGTCAATGCACCACACCGACCCTCACCGATTCCCAGTTCGCGATGCTGCACGACATGCTCGAAGAGCAGCGTCGCTTCCGCATCGAGCAACTCACCGGCACCGCCGAAACCCCCCGCGCGATGACCGAAGCCGACCTCGAGGTGCAGGAGACGATCCTGCACGGCGCGCGCCTCGCGCTGACCGAGATCGAGGCGGCGCTCGATCGGATGTCGCGAGGCACGTACGGCCGATGCACACAGTGCGGCTCCAGGCTGCCGCTCGAGCGGCTGGAGATCCTGCCGCAGGCGGCGCACTGCATGCCCTGCCAGCGGCGCCAGGACGCCCGCCGCTGACCCTGCCCGGCGGGTGCCCTGCCACGGGTCACCCGCCGGGTAGGGTGCCCGGACGTGACGACCGACCCGATGGACGCCGCGCGGACCGCGGCCACCGCACTCGCCGAGCTGAGCGGGGCCGACCGGCACGACGTCGCCCTCGTGCTCGGCTCGGGCTGGGTGCCGGCGGTCGACGTCCTCGGCGCGGCCGCTCGCGAGTTCGCGGTGACCGACCTGCCCGGCTTCCTGCCCCCGTCCGTCGAGGGGCATGCCGGACGGGTCCGGTCGCTGGACGTCGCGGGCAGGCGCGTGCTCGCCTATCTCGGCCGGACGCATCTCTATGAGGGACGCGGCGTCGAGGCCGTCGTGCACGCGGTGCGGGTGGCCGCGGCCGCCGGCTGCCGCACCATCGTGCTGACCAACGCGTGCGGCGGGCTGCGTGCCGGACTGTCGGTGGGCGATGCAGTGCTGATCAGCGACCATCTGAACATGACGTTCCGGACGCCCCTGGTGGGCGCCAGGTTCGTCGACCTCACCGACCTGTACTCGGCGCGGCTACGGGCGCTCGTGCGCGAGATCGACCCGTCGATCAGCGAGGGTGTGTACGCGGCGATGCCGGGTCCGCAGTACGAGACGCCGGCCGAGATCCGCATGCTCGCCACGCTCGGCGCCGACCTGGTCGGCATGTCGACCGCGCTGGAGGCGATCGCGGCGCACGCGGAGGGCTGCGAGGTGCTCGGCATCTCGCTGGTCAGCAACCTGGCCGCCGGGCTGGGCGATCCGCTCGACCACGAAGAGGTCCTCGCGGCGGGACGCGCCGCGGCCACCCGGATGGGCCAGCTGCTCGGCAAGGTCATCGAGCGGCTGTGATCCCGAAGCGGTTTTGGCCGTTCGGACGGCTATATGCGGTCGGGACGGCCAAAAGCGCCGAGGTGCGGCGGTGATCGCGCCGGCGTTGCGAGCGGCGGTCGAGGCCTGGATTGCCGACGACGTCGACGACCGTGCGGCCGCGGAGCTGCAAGACCTGCTCGATGCGGGCGATGTCGCCGAGTTGGCCGACCGGTTCGCCGGGCCGTTGACGTTTGGCACCGCA
>DASXRA010000270.1:0-17088 GCA_036506855.1 Jatrophihabitantaceae bacterium | reverse complement strand
CTCCACAGCGTGACGTAGACGGACGGGCGGAAGTGTCCGACGTTCACGCCTGATCCGCGCAGCATCGCCTGGGTGGCTCGCGGCGTTGTGACGAACCGCATGAGCTCCGCGGTGGCGGACAGGGTGCTCTGCTCGGGCAAGGTGAGCGCGTTCCAGACGCCTTCGGTCTGCAATGCCGGCCCGGCGATCCGGACCAGGCCGCCGGAGGCCAGGTCGCGCGCGACGGCGAACGACACGGCGAGGGCGACACCGTTGTTGCGCTTGGCCTCCTCCAGTGCGGCGGCGTGACTCTGGAAGATCCGCTGACGGCTCTCCGGAACGTTGATCCGGCGCAGCAGGTCCGGCACGACGCCTACGTCAGACGCGGCCGACGGGCCGAGCAGCCAGGTCTGCTCACGCAACTGGCTGGGACCGGCATGCACCCTGCTCAGCGGATGATCCGGGCTGGCGACCACCACGATCTGGTAGTTCAGGATCGGCCGGCAGATCACCGTCGCGTCCAGGTTGCCCGGTGCCGGCCCGATCGCCACGTCCACCGCCCGGCTGAGCAGCAGGGTGCTGAACTGGTGCGGGCTGCGCACGCTCAGCTCGACGTCCAGGTCATCGGCGCGTGCGGCGAACAGCTCGATCAGCCCAGGCGCCGCGTGCTCGGCGAACAGGCTCGCCGCGGCCACTCGCAACAACCGCCGCCCGCTGCCGGCCTGGCTGACTTCGCGGATCGTCCGGTCCTGCAGGCCGAGCATCTCGGCGCCCCGGCTGGCCAGCCGCAGGCCACCAGGGGTGAACGCGAGACCCGCTGCGGTACGGGTGAACAGCTGGTCGCCGAGCTCCTTGCGCAGCTGGCCGACATGCAGCGACACCGCCGACTCGGACACCCCGAGCTCGGCGGCCGCCTGCTTCACCGAGCCGAGCCGCACGACCGCGGCAAAGGCTCGCAGCTGCGTCGGCGTCACAACGGAAAACTACAGCGGGATCAAACCGCTGGGCGCTGCCCGAGGCGGCGCAGCGTGCGGACGAACGTCGCCGTCGTCGGGCCGAAGAACGTGTCGTCGGCCTGCTCGACCGCCGCGATCGCTTTGCGGGCAAGTGCGCTGCCGTGGGCGGTGATGTGCAGCGTCCTGGCCCGGGTGTCGTGCGGATCGGTGTGCCGCTCGAGCAGCCCCTTCGCCTCGAGCCTGCGCAGTACCTGCGAGGTCATCTTCACGTCGGTGCCGGCCTGTGCTGCGAGGGTGAGCTGGTTGGGGTTGTGGCCCTGGTCGTTGAGCCACCAGGCACAGGCGAGCAGGACGAACTGGACGTGCGTGAGGCCCAGCGGCGCGAGGGCTGCGGCGACCGCGCGTTGCCAGCGCAGCGTGGCGTGCCACAGCAGGAAGCCCGGGCTCTCGTCCGGGCCGCCCGCGAATCTCGTCATCGCGCGCCTGCCGCCACGACCAGGGCCGCCATCGCCTCGGGGAAGTCCTCGGTGATCTGCGGGCCGAGAGTCGGGCCTGCTTCGTCCGCGGCCGGGCCGCTGATCGTGAGCTGGTGCGTCAGCCGCGTGCCACCCGAATCGAGCCGGGTCAGCGTGTGGGTGAAGCGCAGCGTCAGGTCACCGAAGCCGACCTCGTCCACGTACAGCTCGTTCGGCTCGATCGCGACGATCGTCGACCGGACCGGATCCTGCCCCTTCGGCGTCATCGCGATCTCGGTGCCGACCGCGAACGGGCCGAGCAGCTTGATCTGCTCCATGGACGTGTCCCAGGACGTCCAGCCGGCGACGTCGGACAGCACCTGCCAGATCGCCTCGGGCGGGAGCTCGGTCTCGACGGTGTGCTCGTGCGTCCACATGGCTATTCCTCCTGGGTTCGTAGATAGTCTACGCGCAGACTATCTACGCGACCTGTATTCGAGCAAGAACCCGGCGGGGTAGCGTTGGCGGCTCAGGAGGGAACATGTGCCTCGGTATGCCGGGACGGGTGTTGAGCGTCGAGCCGGGCGGTGACGTCGCCCGTGTCGACGTCGGCGGCGTGGTCCGCGAGATCAACGTCGGGTTCCTGCTGGACGAGCCGCCCGCGGTCGGCGAGTACCTACTCATCCACAGCGGCTTCGCCCTCGAGCGGATGAGCGCCGAGCAGGCACGTGAGGTGCTCGACGTCTTCGGCACGGATCCGGCCACATGAGTGCTCTGCGGATCACCCCCGGACCGATCCTGTTCGTCCGCTACGCAGTCCCGCCGAACCATCACGGCTATTGCGGGCCGGCCGACTCGCAGAGCTTCTTCGAGTACGGCGCAGGCTCCGTGGTCGACGACGGCCTGCGCGCGCTCGCGAAGCAGTTCGCCGGCGCCTGGCCGTACCTGGAGCTGATCGCCGGTGCCACTGGCATCCGCGATCCACTCGACCGACGCGTCGTCGAGGCGTACTGGGTCGGCAACTCGCTGCTCGACCGGGTCGGCACTCGCCCGCTCGGCGACTCGATGGAGGAGCGGTTCCGGCACAAGACCGGGCTGCAGTTCGCCAGCCTCGCCGAGAGCGTCGTCGCGGGCGGCATGCCGCACCACAGCTACCACGTGTTCTGCATCTACCCGTGGGTCGGCCTGCTGGGCGACGACCGGCGCGGTGCACAGGCGCTGACCGTCCTCGACCGCTGCCGGATCCGCTGGGGGCAGGTCCGCGAGATCGCCGGCGACCAGGTGATCGTCGAGTCCCGGCCGCTTACCTGGGACGGCCGGCGGCTGGGCCTCGGCGCCCCGGTTCGCGAAACCGCGGTGCGCTCACTCGACGGTGCCGGGCTCGTGCGCGACCTCGCCGTCGACGACTGGGTCTCGTTGCACTGGGAGTGGATCTGCGACCGGCTCAGCGCTCGACAGCTCGGCGCGCTGCGCCACTACACGCAGTACCACCTGACCCTCGTCAACGACCGGCTCGATCACCCCGGTGCGACAGCGGCGCTGGGCTGAGGCTCCGCGGCCTCGTCGGGCAGCAGCCAGATGCGCCGGATGCCCCACGGGATCGTCTCGCCGGCGGCGCGCCGCGGCGCGTCCGTCTCGCGGACGAGAATCCGTCCCGCGGGCGATCGCACCTCGTAGTCGACGTGCGACCCGCGGAACCACGCGGCCTCGACGCGTCCTTGGAACGGGCCGCCGACGCTCGTCCACTCCGGGCGCAGCAATACCTGTCGGGTGTGCGGCGGCCCGGATGCGCGCCCGGCGACGGTGTCGCTCGCGTCGCCGATCTCAACGGCCAGGAGGGCATCACCGGCCGGCCCGACGCGCGCGCTCAGCACCGACACCGGTCCGGTCAGCGCCGCGGCCGCAGCGCTGACGGGCTCGTCGTACACCTGGGACGGTGTGCCCACCTGGAGCAGCCGGCCGCCGTCGAGCAGGGCAACCCGGTCGGCGAGCGCCAGCGCCTCGGTCGCGTCGTGGGTGGCGTACAGGACGGCCGCGCCGCTGTCGCGTTGCCTGGCGCGGACCTCGCCCAGGAACGCCGCGCGCAGGTGGGCGTCCAGATGCGCGGTCGGCTCGTCCAGCAGGTACAGCCCCGCGTTGCGCGCGAGCGCGCGAGCCAGGCCGACTCGTTGCTGCTCGCCTCCCGACAGCTCGGCCGGACGCCGATGCGCCAGCTGGCCGAGGCCGAGCAGGTCGAGTATCGCGGTGGCGTCCGCCCGTGCCCGCGGACGGCTGCGCCCGGCGCGGCGCATCGGGTAGGCCACCGTGTCGAGGACGTCCAGGTGCGGCCAGAGCGCGAAGTTCTGGAACACCGTGCCGATGTCGCGCCGCTCGGGCGGCTCGCTCGCACTCGCAGCGGCGACTCGCCGGCCGGCCAGCCAGATCTCACCAGCGGACGGCGCAACGAGCCCGGCGACCGCGTGCAGCAGCGTCGACTTCCCCGATCCGGACGGCCCGAGCAGCGCGACGATCTCACCGGGACCGACGTCCAGGTCGAGGTCACACACTGCCGGCACGTCGCCGTAGTCGACGCGCAGCCCTCGGCAGCGCAGCGCAGGTTCAGAGGGCACCGGCCACCTCCTGCCGCGGCGCCCGCCATCGGTTGCACGCGTGCGCCACCGCCCAGGCCGGCAGCACCGCGGCCAGCAGCAGGGCGGTCAGTAGCACCGACAGCGCCGCGGTCGGCCCGACGTCACCGAGTTCCTGGCTGTTCAGCACGACGACAGCAAGCGTCTGGCTGCGCGTCGAGTAGAGCAGGCTGGACATCGTGACCTCGTGCAGCGCCGTCACGAACGTCAGCACCCACGCGCCGAGCAGCGCCGGCGCCAGCGCAGGAAGCCAGATCGTGCGTACCGCGGTGGGCGGAGCCGCGCCGCTCGCCCGGGCCGCCTGCCACTCGGCGGTCGGGAATCGGTCGAGCGCGCCCGAGATCGGCCGGTGCGCGAGCGCCCAGAGCTTGGCCAGGTAGGCGACCAGGATCAGCGTCAGGGTGCCGTCGAACCAGCGCCCATACGCGATCAGGACGGCAACGGCGAGCGTCGAGCCGGGGATCACGAACGTCAGCGTGGCCGCCGTCGCGAGCAGCCGGCCGGACCGGCGACGTTCGAGCACGGCGCTCAGCGCGCCGAGGACGACGAGCAGGGTAGCGGCGGCGACGGCGAGCTCCAGGCTGTGCCGCAGCGCGCCGGTCGTCGTGCCGTTGAGCACGGCGCGGAAGTTCGCGAGCGTCCAGTTACCCGATGTAGGCGGCAGGCCGACGGCCCGCGTGATCGACGCCGCGACCAGGGCGAGCAGCGGTAAGAGCGCGACGAGCAGCACGTACCCACCCAGCGTGGCGGCGGCGGCGTAGGAACGCCACGTCCGTCGCTGCCGCTGGGCCGGCCCCGCCGGCTGACCGCTGCGTTCGGCGCGCAGCCGCGGCGCCAGCACGACATCGGCCGGGACGAGCACGAGCGCCGCGATCAGCACGAGCCCGAGCGCCAGCGTTACGGCGTCGGTGAAGGAAGCCGGATCGCTGCCCAGTGACAGGTCGGCATAGATCCGCGTGGTCAGCGTCGAGAACCCGGCCGGCGTGCCGAGCACCTGCGGTACCGCGAAGCTCTCCAGCGTGGCGACGAACGTGAGCACCCCGGCAGCGGCCAGCGCCGGTCGCAGCACCGGCAACGTCACCGTGCGCAGCGCCGTCCATGCCGTCGCGCCCGAGGCCCGGGCCGCGCGTTCGAGCTCGGGCTGTGCGCGAGTGACCAGCCCGGCAGTGGCCAGCAGGTAGCCGACCGGCACGGCGTTCACGGCGAGCACCACGATGACGCCGACCGGCCCGATCAGGCCGTCCCAGTGGATGCCGAGCACGCTGTCGGTGAACCCCGCCCGGGCGTACGCCTCGGTCCAGCTGTAGCCGAGCACGAACTGCGGGACGACGAGCGGCAGTACTACGGCGACGCGAAGCGTGCGCCGAGCCGGTAGCTCAGGACGTCGCAGCAGCAACGCCATCGCCGCGCCGAGCGGCACAGCAACGGCAGTGACGACCACGGCCACCAGCACGGTGTGCCACGCCGCGGTCGAGATCCCGGGGGAGCGCAGGACGCGACCGACCGACGCGTCGGTGCTGGCCTTGGCCAGCCGAGCGATCGGCACGACGACGAGCGCGGCAACGGCCAGCAACACGACGCCGATCGCGAGCCGCTCGGCGCCGAGAGCCCGTGCTCGGCCGGGCATGTCAGCTGCCGAAGACCTTCGCGTAACGGGCGAGCAGCGTCGCCGAGTCACCGAACATCGCCGTCCAGTCGGGGGCGACGATCGGGCTCCCGGCGGGAAGCGGCGGGCCGGGCAGCCCTGGGGTCGGCACGTACGCCCCGGCGTGTGCGATCGCTGCCTGCCCGGCCGGGCTGGCCGTGAACGCCGCGAAGTCCGCTGCCTGCGGTGACGGATGCTTCTTCGCCGTGACGCCGATCGGCGCCGGGATCGCGATCGCGCCTGGCGTCGGCCAGATGACCTCGATCGGCGAGCCCTTCCGCTGCGCGGCGTACGCGGAGTTCGCGAGCGTGAAGCCGGCGCGGTAGGTGCCCTGCGCGACGCCGGTCAACACGTTGTCGGGGCTGTTGACCTGCGTGGCGCCATTGGCCTTCAACTGCTCGTAGTACGACATGCCATAACCGGGCGCGGCGGCGAAGTAGGCCAGCGCCCCGAGCGCCGACGCGGCGAAGCTGGGACTCGGCACGGCGACGCCGCCCCGGTACTGCGGTTGCGCAAGGTCTGCCCACGAAGCCGGCGGCGTCACGCCCTTGTGCACGACGGCAACCAGGTACAGCACGTCGACGCCGACCGAGTTCGCAGTCCGGTACGCAGCGCTCGGGGTGGCCGGCGGCGTCCAGGCGCGGATCAGGCCCTGCGCGTCGTAGCCGTGCATGGTCAGCGGGTCGCATGCCCAGATGACGTCGGCCCTGATGCCGCCGCCACGCACGTCGGCCGCGACGCGGGCGTTGAGCTGTCCGGTCGGCGCGCGGTACACGTCGACCTTGCTGCCCGAGTGCCCCTGCTCGTACGCCTTGACGACGGCCTGCTCGACGGCGTCGTTGGCGCACGTGTAGAGCGTGAGCACCTTCGAATGCGACCCGGCATCGCTGGAGCACCCGACGAGGACGGTTGTGAGGAGCAGGGTGGCGACCGAAAGCGCCTTGATCACGAGGCGGGCCTGCCGGTCCCGATGGTGAGCAGCGGCCGATGGTCGCCGGCACTGTGACCACGCCAGCGGCGGTGCGCGACCAGGCCGGAGTCGGCCACCAGATGGTGCGGCGCGGCCGACGTGATCCGTGCGGTGACGGTGTCGCCGGGCTCGACGGCGACGCCGCCGGTCGCGACGTGCACGAGCCGGCCGTCGCGGGCACGTCCGGAGACGCGCCCGGTGGCGCCGTCCTTGCGCCCCTCGCCGGGGCTGACCAGGACCTCCACCTCGCGCCCGATCAATGCGCGGCCGGCGTCCCAGGAGATCTGATCCTGCAGCGCGATGAGCCGCTCGTAGCGCTCCTGCACGACCGGCTTGGGTACCTGGTCGTCCATCGCGGCGGCCGGCGTGCCGGGACGCTTGGAGTACTGGAACGTGAACGCGCTCGCGAATCGCGCCTCGCGCACGGCGTGCAGCGTCTGCTCGAAATCGTCGTCGGTCTCGCCGGGGAAGCCGACGATGATGTCGGTCGTGATCGCGGCGTCCGGCATGGCAGCGCGCACGCGGTCGATGATGCCCAGGTAGCGCTGCTGCCGGTACGAGCGCCGCATTGCCTTCAACACCGCGTCCGATCCGGACTGCATCGGCATGTGCAGTTGCGGGCAGACGTTCGCCGTGCTCGCCATCGCGTCGATCACGTCGTCGGTGAAGTCGTGCGGGTGCGGGCTGGTGAAGCGCACGCGCTCCAGGCCGTCGATCTCGCCGCACGCGCGCAGCAGCTTGCCGAACGCGAACCGGTCGCCGAACGAGCGGCCGTAGGAGTTGACGTTCTGGCCCAGCAGCGTGATCTCGATGACGCCCGACTCGACGAGCGCCCGGATCTCGGCGAGCACGTCGCCGGGCCGCCGGTCGGTCTCGGTGCCGCGCAGGCTCGGCACGATACAGAACGTGCACCTGTTGTCGCAGCCGACCGAGATCGAGACCCATGCGCTATAAGGGGATTCTCGTCGAGTGGGCAGATCCGACGGGAAGTTCTGCAGCGTCTCGACTATCTCGACCTGCGCCTCGGCGTTATGCCTCGCCCGTTCGAGCAGCACCGGCAAGGACGCCAGGTTGTGCGTGCCGAAGACGACGTCGACCCACGGCGCGCGCTCGACGATCGTGCCGCGGTCCTTCTGCGCCAGGCAGCCGCCAACCGCGATCTGCATGCCGGGACGGCGCTGCTTGGCGGGATAGAGCTGGCCGAGGTTGCCGTACAGGCGGTTGTCGGCGTTCTCGCGCACCGCGCAGGTGTTCAGCACGACGAGATCGACATCGTCACCGGCCGTCTCCGCGCGCGAGTAGCCCGCCTCCTCCAGCAGGCCGGACAGCCGTTCGGAGTCGTGGACGTTCATCTGGCACCCGTAGGTACGCACGGAGTAGGTCGGCATGACGCGTCGAGGATACGGCGCTGATCACTCAGGGATGATCGAGCGGCGCTGAGCTACCTCCGCCTCGGCCTTCGCGATGCGGGCCGCGTCGCCGGAGTGCTTGGCCCGTTCGAGCTTGGCCTCGGCCTCGGCGAGGCGGGCGAGCAGCTCGGCGAGGAACGGGTTGGACGCGGCACTGCCACGTGCCCACTCCGCGTCGACGGCGGCGCGGACGCGCTGTTCAGCGGCACGCATCCGCTCATCGAGCGGGCGCATTGCCTCGCGCGGCACGTGCCCGATCTCGTCGTAGCGGCTCTGCAGCGACCGCAAGGCAGCCTGCGCCGCCTTCGGATCGCTGATGTCGAGCGCCTCGGTCTCGGCGACGACCGCTTCCTTCTTGCGCTGGTTCTCGGTCTGCTCCGCGTCGCGCTCGGCGAAGGTGGCCGACCGGCGGGCGAAGAACGTGTCCTGCGCTGCGCGAAAGCGCGTCCAAAGCCCCTCTTCCGTGTCGCGCCCGGCACGGCCCGCTGCCTTCCACTCGGCCATCAGATCGCGCATGGCGGCGGCGGTTTCCTTCCAGTCCGAGGACTGGGCGAGTTCCTCGGCACGCTCGATCAGCTTGTCCTTCGCGGCACGCGCCGCGCCTCGCTCTGCGTCGAGCTGCGCGAAGTGCTGACCGCGGCGCTTGCCGAACGCGTCGCGGGCCGCGGCGAACCGCTTCCACAGCGCGTCGTCGGTCTTGCGGTCGATGCCCTTGATCTGCTTCCACTCGTCGACGATCGTGCGCAGCCGGTCGCCCGAGGCCTTCCACGACGTGCCGGACTCGGCGATCTGCTCGGCCTCCGCGGCGAGCTTCTCCTTCGCCGCGATCGCGTCGGCGCGTGCCTGCTCGCGTGCCGCGGCGTTGGCGCCGATCTTCTCCTCGGCCGCCGCGATGAGTGCAGCGAGCCGCGTGTCGAGCGCCGCGAGGTCGCCGACCGCGGCGGCCGTGGGCAACTGGTCCTTCAGCTCCGTGGCGTGCGTGCGGGTCGACGCGGGGTCGGCCGCACCGGAAGCGAGGCGCTGTTCGAGCAGGGTGACCTCGGTGGCGAGATCGTCGTAGTGACGCATGTAGTACGCCAGCCCAGCCTCGGCATCGCCGGCCTGCCACGAACCGACGGCGCGTTCGCCGTCGGCAGTGCGGACGTACACCGTGCCGTCCGCGTCGATGCGTCCCCACTCCGAACTCATGACTGTGCATTAGACACGATGAGGCCAAGCCGCGTCCGGTTAGTGTTCAGGCGTGATCGCTGCCGCGGCGTTCTGCCCCTATCCGCCGCTCCTCGTTCCCGAGCTCGCGGGCGGCGCGGCGGCCGAGCTCGAGCCGGTCCGCGACGCTTGTCGAAAGGCGCTGACCGGCGCTCACGCGGCGGCCGACCGGCTCGTCCTGATCGGCGCCGCGCCGACGTCGGCGTTCCACTCGCCGGTCGCACGGGGGAGCCTGTCCGGGCACGGGGTCGCCGTCGACGTGCAGCTCGGCTCGCCGGCGTGCGGCGGGTCGCTCGAGCTGCCGCTCTCGCTGACCGTCGGCGCCTGGCTGGTGGCGCAGGCGGTGGGGGATCGGACCGGGGCGGTCGGCTTCTCGGTCGGTCCCGAGTTCGCATCGACACGTCCCGCGCTGGACCTGCTTGCCCTGGCCGAGACCGAACGGGTCGGGCTCGTCGTCATGGGCGACGGCAGCGCGCGCCGGTCGAGGACCGCGCCCGGATATCTGGACGAGCGCGCCGAGCCCTTCGACACAGCGGTCGTGGACGCGTTGCGCGACGGCGACGGCGAGGCTCTCGCGAACCTGGACGAGTCGCTGGGCGCCGAACTGCTCGCGGCGGGCGTACCGGCCTGGCGCGCAGCCGGCGCATTGCTCGCGGGCGGCGAGTTCGACGCTGAGCTGCTCTACGCGGCGGCGCCGTACGGCGTCGGGTACTTCGTGGCGCAGTGGCTTGCCCGTGGCTGACCAGCCAGTGCTCGCCGTCGTCGGGCCCACGGCCACCGGCAAGTCGCAGCTCGCCATCGCTCTCGCGCACCGCCTGGACGGTGAGATCGTCAACGCCGACTCGATGCAGCTCTACGCCGGCATGGACATCGGCACGGCCAAGGTGCCAGTCGGCGAACGCCACGGCGTGCCGCACCACCTGCTCGACGTCTGGCCGATTCGCAAGTCTGCGGCCGTCGCCGAGTACCAGGCCCTCGCCCGCGCGACCATCGCCGAGATCCACGGGCGCGCGCGCCTGCCGATCCTGGTCGGCGGGTCGGGCCTGTACCTGCGCGGCGCGCTCGATCATCTGGAATTCCCTGGCGAGTCGCCCGAGATCCGCTCGCGCCTCTACGCCGAGCTGAACGCCGTCGGAGCGCCCGCGCTGCACACCCGCCTGGCCACCCTGGACGCCGCCGCGGCCGCGTCGATCCTGCCGAGCAACGGCCGGCGGATCGTCCGCGCCCTGGAGGTCATCGAGCTGACCGGCGGCCCGTTCGTCGCGTCCATGCCGGCGTTCGAGTCGGTGTATGACTGCGTGCAGATCGGCCTCGACCGCGACGACCTCGACGATCGGGTCGAGCAGCGCGTGCACGCCATGATGGCCGCCGGGTTCCTGCACGAGGTGCGCGCCCTGTTGCCGGCGGGACTTCGCGGCAGTCCGACCGCCGGCAAGGCCCTCGGCTACGCCCAGCTGCTCGGCTGCCTGGACGACGCCGGCCACGTCGTCGGCGACGTGCCCGCGGCCGTCGAAGCCACCGTGCGGGCGACCAGGCGCTTCGTCCGCCGGCAGCGGTCCTGGTTTCGCCGCGACCCGCGCGTGCGCTGGTTTGACGCCGCGGCCGACGGCCTGCTCGACCGCGTCCTGGACGTCCTGCCTCAGACGCGGCCCTAGGCTGGTCGCATGGCGCCGACCGTCAGGGTGGTGAAGGGGCACGGGACCGAGAACGACTTCGTCCTGGTGCCCGACCTCGACGGGCTGCTCGATCTCACGCCCCGCCTGGTGCGTGCCCTCTGCGATCGACACGCCGGCATCGGAGCCGACGGTGTGCTGCGCGTCGTCCGTACCGAGCTGATGTCCGACGAGCCGGACTTCAGGGAGATCGCCGCCGACGCCCCATACTTCATGGACTACCGCAATGCGGACGGATCGATCGCCTCGATGTGCGGCAACGGCGTCCGGGTATTCGTCCGATACCTGCGGGCGGTCGGCCTCGTTGATCATTTTGCGGCGGTGGCGACACGTGGCGGAGTCAGGCGCACATGGCTCACGGACGAGGGTGACGTCATCGTGGACATGGGAATGCCGCTGGCTCTCGCCGACCGGCCGGTCGTCACCGCCGCCTCATCTGTCGACCATCTCGCCGGGGTCGTTGTCGAGATGCCCAACCCGCACGTCGTCGTATCAGTGCCGGATCGGGCGGCCCTGGACGCGCTCGATCTCGCCCGCGCGCCCCTCGTCGAGCCGTCGCGCGCGGATGGGCAGAATGTCGAGTTCGTCGTCCGTGCGGGTGAGCGGCACCTCGTCATGCGGGTGCACGAGCGTGGCGTCGGCGAGACCCGTTCCTGCGGCACCGGTATCTGCGCAGTGGTGGTTGCCGCGGCACTGGCAGACGGCGCGGCCGGTGCAGACGGGACGACCTGGCGGGTGGACGTCCCGGGCGGAACCTGCCACGTGACGTGGCGCGCGGACGGTTCGATCCACATGACCGGCCCGGCGGTGCTGGTCGCCGAGATCGAGCTCGACCCAGCTTGGCTCGCCGCCGTCGGCTAATCGTTCGCGGCCCGGCCGCCGGGCGTGTCACGATGGATGGACGATGACTGAAATTCCCGGCGACTTTCCAGGCGACACCGCCTCATACGACGAGTCCACGGGCTCATACGAACTTGCCGACCGGCAGGCGCTGCGCCGTGTGGCCGGCCTGTCGACCGAACTTGCCGACATCAGCGAGGTCGAGTACCGGCAGCTTCGCCTGGAGCGCGTCGTGCTGGTCGGCGTCTGGACGGGCGGCACGCTCATCGATGCCGAGAACTCGATGATCGAGCTGGCCCGCCTGGCCGAGACCGCGGGATCAGACGTCCTGGAGGCGCTGATCCAGCATCGGGACCGGCCGGATCCCGCCACCTACATCGGATCGGGCAAGGCCAAGGAGCTGCGCGACATCGTCAGCGCCCGCAATGCCGACACCGTCATCTGCGACGGCGAGCTCACGCCGGGTCAGCTACGCCAGCTCGAGGACGTCGTCAAGGTGAAGGTCGTCGACCGCACGGCGCTGATCCTCGACATCTTCGCCCAGCACGCGCGTTCCAAGGAAGGCAAGGCCCAGGTCGAGCTCGCGCAGATGCAGTACCTGCTGCCTCGCCTGCGCGGCTGGGGCGAGTCGCTCTCCCGGCAGGTCGGCGGGCGCGCCGCGGGCGGCCTGGGCATCGGCGGACGTGGCCCCGGCGAGACCAAGCTGGAGATCGACCGGCGGCGGATCACCGCGCGGATGGCCAAGCTGCGCAAGCAGATCGCGCACATGAAGATGTCGCGCGACGCCAAGCGTGCGCAGCGGGTCGAGCGGCGGCTGCCGAGCGTCGTGCTCGCCGGGTACACCAACGCGGGTAAGTCCTCGCTGCTCAACCGGCTCACCGGAGCGGGCGTGCTGGTCGAGAACGCACTGTTCGCAACCCTCGATCCGACCGTGCGGCGCAGCCAGACCGCTGATGGGCGGGTGTTCACCCTCGCCGACACGGTCGGCTTCGTCCGGCATCTGCCGCACCAGCTCGTCGAGGCATTCCGGTCGACTCTCGAGGAGGTCGGCCGGGCCGACCTGATCGTGCACGTCGTGGACGCCTCCGACGTCGACCCCGAAGCCCAGATCCGCGCCGTGCGTGAGGTGCTCGCCGACATCGACGCGCTCGGCGTCCCGGAGCAGCTGGTCTTCAACAAGGCCGATGCTGCGGATGCCGACATGCTGATCCGCCTGCGCAGGCTGTTCCCCGAGGCGCTGTTCGTCTCGGCGCTGACCGGCGACGGCATCGACAAGCTGCAGTCGGTGATCGACGAGCGGTTGCCGCGTCCCGACGTCACGGTCACGGTGCTCGTCCCGTACGCGCGCGGCGACCTCGTGGCGCGCATGCACGAGAGCGGCGAGGTGCTCTCCGTCGATCATCTGCCGACGGGAACGCTGGTCAACGCCCGGGTGAACGGCGATCTGGCGGCCGCTCTGCAGCCATTCGCCGCGGCTGCTGGCGTACTCTCATAGCCGTACGCTGGCCCACCCGAAGGAAGCCGGTCATGCCCGAACTATTCGCCCCGGGACACCTCATCCCGCTGCTCATCGTCGCCGCCATCCTGTTCTTCGGATGGAAGCAACTGCCCGACATGGCCCGCTCGGTCGGAAAGTCGCTGCGCATCTTCAAGACGGAGATGAAGGGCATGAGCGAGGACGACAGGGCCCGCGACGCTAACAAGGCCGAGCCCAAGGCGATCGAGCAGAAGGCCGAGCCGGCGCCGGTGCCGCCCGCGGCGGACAGGCCAGCTCCCGAGACATCCAAGCCGAGTGCGGAGTGACCATCCGCGGCTAGCCCAAGCCCGTCCTGGCGGCGTGCCGCCGTGGTGGCTCGTCGGCGTCGCCGTCGTAGTGCTGGTGCTGACGACCCTCGACGTCATCCATCACGGGGTGTTGATCGATCTCGACAACGCCGTCTCGCGCCGGATGATCGACTGGGATCTGCGGCACAACTATGTGGGCAGGCCGTTGGCCTTGGCGCTGACGTTGTTCGGCCAGCGCGGACTAGTCCTGCTGATCACCGTCCCGGTGATCGCCTACCTGACCTGGCGCACGCGAACCAGCGAGTTCGCCCTGCGCTACCTGCTCGCCCTGGTGCTCTTGACGGTCGTGGTCTACACGCTGAAGGGCACCGTCACCAGACCTGCCCCGATACCGGGACCGCATGACGGCAGGGACTCCTACCCGTCGGGTCACCTTCCGAACGCGATCCTGGTCTGGGGCATCGTCGCCTGGAGTGCCGCCCGAGCCGGGGCGCCTGCCGCGCTCACCAAAGCGCTGCGCATCGTGCGCACCGTCGGGCCGGGGTCGGTCATCGTCGGGATGACGCTGCTCAATTTCCACTGGATCAGCGACTTCATCGGCGGGGCATGCATCGGCATCGCGCTCCTGCCCGTCGTCACGTTGCCGATCTGGGCTGACGTCGCCGGCCGGATCGATCGGCGCCTGCCGCGACGAGCACACGTACCGTAAGCGCGCAGGCTCCCGCTTCGCCGCTTCGCGGCATCTGCCAAGCTGTAGCCGCTATGAACCGACTTCTGCCAGGGTCTCGCGTAGCCGCCGCGCTGGTGCTCGGTGTCGCGCTCATCAGTCCGGCCTCGCCGGCGCGGGCGGCTCCGGCCACGTGCAACGTCAAGCTCGGCGGACCGGAGCACGGTGACGTGCCCTGGGCGCAAACACGGCTCGGCTTCGACCGTGCTTGGACCGTCACCCAGGGCGCCGGCGTCGCCGTGGCGGTGATCGACAGCGGTGTCAACACCGAGCAGTCGCAGATGCGGTTGATCCACTACGTGCCGGGTGCGAACGTGATCGCGGGGGCTGGGCCGACTGATACCCGCGACTGCGTCGGGCACGGCACGGCGGTCGCGGGCATCGTGGCGGCGCCGCAGGTCCGCACCATCGCGTTCACCGGGGTCGCGCCGAAGGCGAGCATCATGCCGATCAAAGTCACTGACCAGAACCAAGGCATCGCTCCGCAGGCCATCGCCGACGCCATCGATGCCGCGATCGCCGCGCACGTCGGCGTCATCAACATCTCCATCGCGACGAGCTCTGACGTTGCATCGTTGCGGCAGGCGATCGACCGGGCAGAAGCGCACGACGTCGTCGTGGTTGCCGCCGCGAGCGACGACGGCGCCAACGCCAACCAGACCGCGTACCCGGCGGCGTACCCGACCGTCCTTGCGGTCGCGGCGAGCGACCAGCAGGACGCCGTCGCTAACTTCTCCGGGACCGGTCGGTATATCGACTTAGCGGCACCGGGCGTGAAGGTCGAGACGCCGGCGCCCAAGTCGGGCTACCTGCCGCAGGACGGCACGAGTTTCGCAGCGCCCTATGTGAGCGGAGCGGCTGCTTTGGTGCGCGCCGCGCATCCGCGGCTGACCGCCCCGCAGATACGCGCGCGCTTGGAGGCGACGGCCGATCCGCCGCCAGGTCTCACCGTGCCGAGCTCGCAGTACGGGTACGGCATCGTGAACCCCTACCTGGCGGTCACCGCGGTTCGCGACGACTCGGCCATCGCACCTCCGCCGGCTAAACCGCAGGCGATCGCGCCACCGCCGCCGCTGGTAAAGCCGGACCGGCACCTGCAACATCTCGCCCTGGCGGTGGGCGTCGCACTACTCGGCCTGGCGATTCTGGCCTGGCTCGGGGCAGCGGTGGTTCGTCGTGGCTCGTGGTTCGGACGCCCGCCGGCTCGCGTCGGAGCGCGGGAAGAGTCGATGGTGCCCTGACGCCGCGGATCGGCCGGGTTCAGCGCATTCGCGCGGCGCTTCGCCGGCCGCGGACGAGCAGGCTCACGATGATCAGAGCTACCACCAAGACGGCGACCAACACGCCGATCAGGACACCTGAACCGCTCGATTTCGTGCTGCCGCTTGCTGCGCTCGTGCCCGCCGACGCAGTCGGTGAGGCGTTCGGCGCCGAGCTGCTGGCCGACGCGCTCGCACTGGACGACGGCGAGCCACCGCCGAGCTTGTCCAGCGCGTCGTACACGGGGTTCGGGGCGTTCGCCGACACATGGTCGGTCAGCGCGTGGCGTGGTCGCGCGGCACCCCAGCCGAACACGTTGTTGTGCGTGCCCTGCGCGCCCTGGAACTGCCTGGCCGTCGCGATCATGCGGGCGACGATCTGCCGCGGGGGCATCGACGGGAAATGCGCGCGGACGACTGCGATGCTGCCGGACACGATCGCCGCGGAATCACTCGTGCCTGTGGCATATCTCAGCGTCGGATCCGAAGGCAAGTGGGTAACCAGGTGGATGCCGGGCGCCGACAGCGTGACATATGGCTGACGCTCGGACCCCTTCCACGGCTTGATATCAAGGCCGTCGGCGCCGTAGGCACCGTAGGCGCCGACCGCTATGACGCCGGCGCAGTCGGCCGGGAACGCGCTGCCATTCGTGGTCGCGCCCTGGTTGCCTGCCGCCGCGACGAGGATCATGCCCTTGTCGACGGCTTTCTTGACGGCCGCCTGCACGGCATCGGGGCACGGGACTTCGGTGCCATAGGACATGTTGACGACCTGCGGCGGGTGTTTCATCGCCGAGAGCCTGTTGAGCGCGGTGACCGTGTTGTCGTCGGCGCCCGTACTCGGGACGATTACCGGCAGGATCTTCGCGCGCGGTGCTATGCCGATCACGCCGTCGCCGACCCCGCGGCCGGCGATCTCCGCCGCCAGCCGCGTGCCGTGGTACTCCGCGTCGGTGTCGGACCTCCCGTCGCCTGCGCCGACGGCGTCGAAGCCCGGTACGAGTGCTCCGCGGACGTTGGGGTCAGACCCGTCAACGCCGGTGTCGAGCAGCGCAACGGTCACCCCCTCGCCCTTGCTGATCTGCCAGACCTGTTCCATGCCGAGCGTGCCGAGCCACCACTGCAGCGACCGCGTGCTGCCGGGATCCGCGGTCGCGGCCGGTGCCGTCATGACGCCTGCGGTGGCAACGAGCGCGATCGCGCACGCGGCACGCATGACGAGTGCGGCCGGCCGGCGACACCGGCCGGCCGCACTCGAATAGGTGCGAGCGTTCACTGCAAGACCGGGGGAAGACCGTCCTCGCCGCCCCAGATGTCGTCGTCCTCGGTGAGCCAGGTAGAGCGCTCGCGCTCCTCCTCGTCGCCGCCCTGTCCGCCGTGCATCGGCATCATTCCGCGACCGCCTGCTGCTCCGGCGCCGGCGCCACCCGCGCCTGCACCGCCTCCGACGAGGCCGGCGCCGCCGCCTGCGCCTGCGCCGCCACCACTCAGCCCGGCGCCAGCGCCACCCGCGCCGATGCCACTACCCGGGCCGATGCCACCGCCCGGGCCGATGCC
>DASXRA010000269.1:0-4971 GCA_036506855.1 Jatrophihabitantaceae bacterium | reverse complement strand
GTTGCGCCGGTAGCGAACGGTCAGCGAGGCCCGGAACACGCTGCGTACAGCTAACGTTTGGCGCAGCGGAGGTGGTGCCGGTGTCGATGGACTCGATGCACGTGATGCGGTCCATGTGGTCGATGAGCCGGCGCGACTCGTCGGTCGTCAACAAGCAGATCCCACCCGGCACGTGGAAACGCATCCTGCGATTCGCGCGTCCCTACCGCGCCGACCTGATCGTGTTCCTCGCCGTCGTTGTCCTGGATGCGCTGATCGGCGTGGCGACTCCGGTGCTCGCGGGCAAGGTCGTCAACGAGATCACCAAGCACGGCGAGGTCCGCGTGGTCGTCAAGATCGCGATCGTGATCGTCGCGCTCGCCGTGGTCGACGCGGTGCTGTCCTTCGCGCAGCGCTGGTACTCGGCGCGAATCGGCGAGGGCCTGATCTTCGACATGCGCACCGCCGTCTTCGACCACGTCCAGCGCATGCCGCTCGCGTTCTTCACCCGCACCCAGACCGGAGCCCTCGTCAGCCGGCTGAACAACGACGTGCTCGGCGCGCAGCAGGCGTTCACCTCGACGTTGTCCGGCCTGGTGTCGAACGTCGTGAGCCTGGTGCTGACCGCCGGCGTCATGTTCTCGCTGTCCTGGCAGATCACGGCCCTGGCGCTGGTCATGCTGCCCGTCTTCGTGCTCCCGGCCCGCCGGATCGGAACTCGCCTGCAGGCGATCACCCGCGAGGCGTACACCCTCAACGCGTCGATGAACTCGACGATGACCGAGCGGTTCAACGTGTCCGGCGCGCTGCTCGTCAAGCTGTTCGGGCGGCCCGCGGACGAGGACGCGTCGTTCCGCCGCCGGGCGGCCCGGGTGCGCGATATCGGCATCACCTCGGCCATGTACGCCCGGGCGTTCTTCGTCGCATTGACGCTCGTCGCAGCCCTGGCGCAGGCGCTCGTGTACGGGCTCGGCGGCTACTACGCGCTGAACGGGACGCTCGACACCGGAACGGTCGTCACCCTTGCCCTGCTGCTCAGCCGGCTGTACGGGCCGCTGACCGCGCTGTCGAACGCGCGGGTCGACATCATGAGCGCGCTGGTCAGCTTCGACCGGGTCTTCGAGGTGCTCGACCTGCCGCCGATGATCGAGGACGACCCGGACGCGATCGACCTGCCGGCGAGCGCCCGGAGCATCGAGTTCGACGACGTCCGGTTCTCCTACCCGACGGCCGGTGAAGTGTCGCTCGCGTCGCTCGAGGACGTCGCCGTGCTCGACACCGCCCCGGCGCAGGAAGTGCTGCGTGGCGTGTCGTTCCGGGCCGAGCCGGGGGAGCTGGTGGCCCTGGTCGGCCCGTCCGGTGCGGGCAAGACGACGATCAGCCAGCTCGTGCCGCGCATCTACGACGTGCGCGAGGGCAGGGTGCTGATCGGCGACCACGACGTTCGCAGCGTCACGCAGCAGTCGTTGCGTGATCGCATCGGCGTCGTCAGCCAGGACGCCCACATGTTCCACGACACGATCCGGGCCAACCTGGCCTATGCCAAGCCCGGGGCGACCGAGAGCGAGCTGTGGCAGGCCGCCGAGCAAGCCCAGATCGCCGACCTCGTCGCGTCCCTGCCCGACGGGCTCGACACCGTCGTGGGCGATCGCGGCTACCGGCTCTCGGGCGGTGAGAAGCAGCGGCTGGCCATTGCCCGGCTGCTGCTCAAGGCGCCGCAGATCGTGATCCTGGACGAAGCGACCGCGCACCTCGACAGCGAGAACGAGGCCGCGGTGCAGGAGGCCTTGGCGCAGGCGTTGACCGGCCGGACGTCCCTGGTTATCGCGCACCGGCTCTCGACCGTGCTCGGCGCCCACAAGATCCTCGTCGTCGACGAGGGACGGGTGGTCGAGAGCGGTACGCACGCCGAACTGCTCGCGTCCGGTGGCTTGTACGCCGAGCTGTACCGCACCCAGTTCGAGAAGCAGGCGGCCGGCGCGGAACCCGCCGAGCCCGTCGAGGCGGGGCAGCCCTAGGGCGGAGAACGAGCGCCACCGCCGTCTGCCGCAAATGCTTGAGTGGAGCCGTGAGGACGAGCTACGAGCGGTTGAGCGATCCCGATGAGGTGCTGAGCCGGGTTGCCGGCGTCGCGCCTAAGACGGTCATCTTCGATGTCGAGCCGCTCGTCGCGTCCTGGGATACGGACCAGGCCAGCCTTGACGCGGGTGTCGCGCTGGTGCTCGACCGGCTGCGCGACGTGGCCGGAATCCACGTGGTCGTCTTCGCGACCAACTCTGTTCGTCGGCCGAGTGCCGTCCCCGACGACGAGGTCGGCACTCAGGTGCTGTACTTCGCGTCCGCGGGCAAGCCGATTCGAACGAATCGGTATCGCCGGCTGCCACCCGCCGGACTCGTCGTCGGTGATCAGGTCGCGACCGACGGACTGCTTGCGCGACGCCTCGGGTACGCGTTCTTGCACTATGAGGCGACTGGCGACATGCCTCGCGGTCCGAGCGCGATGAGGATGCTCGGCCGTGCGTTGCGTCCGCTCCTGTTCGCGCGCTAGGCCGAGCGGGCCAGCCCCGAACCGACCGGGTCGGAGAGCAGCGGGCCGAACGCGAGTTCCGCGGCGCCCAGCAGCGACGAGTCGTCGCCGAGGCTCGCGGTGCGCAGTTCGACCAGCCAGCGCGCCTCGGACATGGCGCGACGGTGCAGCTCCTCCTCGACGTCGGCCCGGCACAGCTCGAGCACGTCGGCGAGCGAGCCGCCCATGATCACCGCCTCCGGATTGAGCAGGTTGACGAGGTTGGCCGCCGCGCGCCCGAGGGAGACGGCCACCGCGCGCACCCCGTCGAGCGCGTCGCGCTCGCCGGCCCGTGCGGCGGCGATGACCTCGGCCACGCTCTCGCGGCTCGGGGACGCGTCGCGGTGCGCGAGCCGTAGCAACGCGGCCTCGCCGATGTAGGTCTCGACGCAGCCCTGGCTGCCGCAATGACAGGGCGGGCCGGACGAGTCGAGCATCATGTGGCCGAGCTCGCCTGCCAGGCCCGCGTGCCCGCGAAGCGGGACGCTGTCGGCGATGATCCCGCTGCCAACTCCGACCTTGCCGGTGATGTAGACGACGTCGTGGCAGTCCCGGGCGGCTCCGCGCACGTGCTCGGCGAGCGCCCCCAGGTCGGCGTCGTTGCCCAGATGCACGCTCAGCTCGGACGGCACCAGCTCGGTGAGCATCCGCCGGAGCGGGCGGTGCCGCCAGCCGAGGTTGGGCGCGAAGTCGATCCACCCGTCGGCCCGGCGCACGGTACCGGGAATGCTCACGCCGACACCGACCGGCCACGAGCACGACGCCACCTGCTCGCGCAGGGGATCGAGTTGCTCCGCGATCTGGATCGCGACCTCGTCGGCGGAGTCGCGTCCGGGCTGGATGCGCGCCTCGCGCCGGGCTATGACGTGCCCCCCGAGCCCCACGGCGGCGCTGACGAGCCGGTCGACCTCGATGTCGACCGCGAACGCGAACGGGCCGTCCAGGCGCGGACTGACCACGTGCGAGGGCCGCCCGGCGCGTTCGTTGCCGCTCGGCACGTGCTCGTTGATCAACCCGAGCGAGATCAGCTCGTTCACCAGGGCGCCGATCGTCGAGCGGTTGAGGCCCAGGCGCTGGGTCAGCTCGGCACGGGTCAGCTCACCGTCGCGATGTACCTGCTCGAGCAGCAGGCCGAGGTTGTGCCGCCGGATCGCCTCCGGGCGGGCAGCGGGGGCGCGAGCCATCGTCGTGTGCCCCCGCTTCGCAGGCGACCGTCAGAGCCCGGCTGCGCCGGCGCGTCTGCGGGACAGGGCGTCCACAGTCGCGGCGAGCGCCAGCACGCCACCGGTGACGATGAACTGGATCGCGGAGCTGTTCTCGCCCTTGATCAGGTCGGACATCCCGTTGATGATCACGGCGACGACCAGGCCACCGATGACCGCGTCGGTGATCTTGCCCTTGCCGCCGAACAGGCTCGTCCCGCCGATGACCGCGGCGCCGACCGCCAGCAGCAGCGTGTTGCCGCCGCCCTGCGCCGAGTTGACGCCGATCCGGGAAGCGAGCACCACGCCGGAGACCACCGCCATCATCGAGCAGATGACGAACACCGACACGCGAATGGCGTCGACCCTGATACCGGCACGTCGCGCAGCCTCGTCGCTGCCGCCGACCGCGTAGATGTGGCGCCCGTAGCGGGTCCTCGACAAGACGAAGCCAAGCGCCACGACCAGGGCAATGATCACCGGCACCACCCAGGGCACGCCTTCCAGCTTGTTCGACACCGTGACGAGCTTGCCGTTCACGTTCTCGATCGACGTCTTGTGCAAGGCACGGTTGGCGTTCAGAAGGACGACGGGCACGAAGATCAGAGTGGCGACGAGCAGGATCTTCAGACCCATCACCACGGATGGTTCAGCCGGCAGACTCCGGCTGCGCCGTGCGTGAGCGTCGAAGAGCTTCATGGCGACGTAGCCGGCGACGCAGACCGCACCGAGCACCCAGCCCGCCCAGACCGGCATGTTCTTGTTCTCAAGAGCGTTGAGCGTGTCGCTCTGCAGCGAGATGTTCCCCGACGCGTGCACGCTGTCGACGACCCACAGCACGACACCCTGCAGCGCGAGGAAGAGGGCCAGGGTGACGACGAACGACGGCACGTAGACCCTCGCCCGCATGATCCCGATGAAGTATCCGATGATGAACCCGACCGCCAGCGACAGGATTACCGCGACCGGCCAGGGCATGCCGTTGTGGATGAAGACCGCGGTAGTGGCGCCACCGACACCGGATGCCGTACCCGCGGACAGGTCGATCTCACCGAGCAGCAAGACGAACACGAGCCCCATCGCCAGCAGCACCGACGGAGCTGCCTGGGTGATCAGGTTCGCGAAGTTGCCCAGTGAGAAGAACGCCTTCTCGGCAATGGAGAAGATGATCACGAGCAGCACCAGCCCGGCGGCGGCCGGGAGCGATCCCAGGTCGCCGGATCG
>DASXRA010000268.1:0-5535 GCA_036506855.1 Jatrophihabitantaceae bacterium | reverse complement strand
CCAAGCCCATGTCCACAGTGGACAGTGCGGAGCAGAACGCCGCGATCGGCCCGTTGCCCACGCCGCTCAGCTCGAATTCCTTGCCGAACGCGCGCACCGTCGTGGTGATGCGCTCGATACCCTCGTCGCTGGTCGACGCGGACTTGGCCAGCGCGAACTCGCCGCCTGCGAGGTACTCGTCGGAGAAGATCTGCCACATCTGCGGGGCGCTCACCTCGCCGCCTTCGCCGTCGGTGTGTCGCTGAATGACGTGGCTGAACTCGATCTGCAGGCGTCGCGGCAGGTCGAGATGGTGTTCGGTCTTCATGATGTAGGCGACGCCGCCCTTGCCCGACTGCGAGTTAACCCGGATCACGGCCTCGTACGAACGGCCGACGTCCTTGGGGTCGATGGGCAGGTACGGCATGTGCCAAGGCATCTCGCCGGCCGGTTTGCCTGCCGCGACGGCGTCGCGATCGAGCGCGTCGAACGCCTTCTTGATCGCGTCCTGATGCGAGCCCGAGAACGACGTGTAGACCAGGTCGCCCGCGTACGGGTGCCGCTCGTGGACGCCGATGCGGTTGCAGTACTCGACGGTCCGGCGGATCTCGTCGATGTCGCTGAAGTCGATCTGTGGATCAATCCCTTGGCTGAACAGGTTCAGCCCGAGCGTCACCAGATCGACGTTGCCGGTGCGCTCGCCGTTGCCGAACAGGCATCCCTCGACGCGCTGCGCACCGGCCAGCACCGCCAGCTCGGCGTCCGCGACGGCGGTGCCGCGGTCGTTGTGCGTGTGCACGGACAGCGCGACGTGTTCGCGTCGGGAGAGCCCGCGCGACATCCACTCGATCTGGTCGGCATAGACGTTCGGCGTTGACCGCTCGACGGTGCACGGCAGGTTGAGCACGATCTCGCGATCGGGGCCCGGCTGCCACGCGTCCATGACGCCCTCGCAGATCTCCAGCGAGAAGTCGAGTTCGGTGTCCATGAAGATCTCGGGTGAGTACTCGTAGCCGAAGTCGGTGTTCGGCAGGTACTGCTCGGCGTACTTCATGATCGCGTGGGTGCCGTCGACGGCGATCGCCTTGCACTCGGCGCGCCCGTCCCCGCTGAAGCCGAAGACGACGCTGCGGAATACCGGCGCCGCCGCGTTGTACATGTGGACGGTGGCGCTCTTGGCGCCGACCAGCGATTGCACGGTGCGCTCGATGAGCTCCTCGCGTGCCTGGGTCAGCACCGATATCCGCACGTCGTCGGGGATCTTGCCGCTGCTGATCAGGTCGCGGATGAAGTCGAACTCGGTCTGGCTGGCCGCCGGGAAGCCGACCTCGATCTCCTTGTAACCCATGCGTACAAGCAGGTCGAACATGGCGTGCTTGCGGGCGGCGTTCATCGGATCGATCAGGGCCTGGTTGCCGTCGCGCAGATCGGTCGACAGCCAGCGGGGGGCTTTCGTGATGGCGCGGCTGGGCCACTGCCGGTCGGGCAGGTCGACGGGCGGGAATGCGGTGTAGCGATAGCAAGGCATCTGGGATGCGCGCTGGTTGTTCGGATTGCTCATGGTCTGCTGCTTCTCTCGACGAGATGGATCGGTCGGCAGCAGAACGGCCCGCGACGAGGGGCCGACCGGTCGGAGTTACCGGGCCTCGTCGCGGCCGCGAAGAAGCAGCACGCGAATCATGACGTCGCTCAGGGTAACGGACGGCAACGTGGCCGCCAACCCGGATCATGTGCAGATCGTGCTGCTGTAGCGGGACGATCTGCACATTGATCCGAGGACGGCACGCCGCGGTTGCCGAATTCGCATTCAGCCCACGAATGCGACGGAATCCGTCGTTGAGCCGAGGGATGAGCGACGGTAACGTTCGCCGCATGACCTCTCCACGGACGATCCAGAACTTCATCGACGGCAAATTCGCCGACCCGGCAGACGGGCGGCGAGCCGATCTGATCGATCCGTCCACCGGCGAAGTGTTCGGCTCGACGCCGGTTTCGAGCGCCGAGGACGTCGATCGTGCTTATGCCGCGGCGGCGTCCGCGTTCGAGACCTGGCGCGACACGACGCCGAGCGTCCGGCAGCACGCGCTGCTGAAGTTCGCAGACGCCCTCGAGGCGCGTGCCGACGACCTGGTGGCCGCGGAGTCACAGAACACGGGCAAGCCGATCGAGCTCACGGCGTCCGAAGAGATCCCGCCGATGATCGACCAGGTGCGCTTCTTCGCCGGCGCGGCTCGGCTGCTCGAAGGCCGCAGCGCGGGCGAGTACATGGCCGGCTTCACGTCCTACGTGCGACGCGAGCCGGTGGGCGTCGTCGGGCAGGTCGCGCCGTGGAACTACCCGATGATGATGGCGATCTGGAAGCTCGCGCCGGCCATCGCGGCGGGCAACACCGTCGTCCTCAAGCCCAGCGACACGACTCCGGTCAGCACGGTGCTGCTCGCCGAGATCGCCGCCGAGTTCCTGCCGCCGGGCGTGCTGAACGTCATCTGCGGCGACCGCGACACCGGGCGCGCGCTCGTGGCGCACAAGACGCCGGCCATGGTGTCGATCACCGGATCGACCCGGGCCGGTATGGAGGTCGCCGCATCGGCCGCCACCGATCTCAAGCGGGTGCACCTGGAGCTCGGCGGCAAGGCCCCGGTGATCGTGTTCGACGACGCCGATCTTGCGGACGCGGCCGAGAACATCGCCATCGCCGGGTACTTCAACGCAGGCCAGGACTGCACGGCGGCGTCCAGGGTGCTCGTCGCGCCGGGGGTGGCGTCTGACTTCGCGGACGCGCTCGCCGAGCAGGCCCGGGGCACGCGCACCGGCCCGCCCTCGGACGCCGACGTGCTGTACGGGCCGCTGAACAACGCGAACCAGCTGAACCGGGTCGGCGGCATGCTCGGCCGGCTGCCCGACCACGCGCGGGTGCTGGCTGGCGGGTCGCGCGAAGGCGATCGCGGCTACTTCTGGCAGCCCACGGTCGTCGCCGGCCTGGAGCAGGGCGACGAGGCGTCCCAGCAGGAGATCTTCGGGCCGGTCATCACGGTGCAGCAGTTCAGCGACGAGGACGAGGCGGTGCGGTGGGCCAACGGCGTCGAGTACGGCCTGGCGTCCAGCGTGTGGACAAAGGACCACGGCCGGGCGATGCGGGTCTCGCGCCGGCTGGACTTCGGCTGCGTATGGGTGAACTGCCACATCCCGCTCGTCGCCGAGATGCCGCACGGGGGGTTCAAGCACTCCGGGTACGGCAAGGACCTGTCGATGTACGGCCTGGAGGACTACACCCGGATCAAGCACGTCATGCACAACATCGACTCGTGAACTTTGGACGATCAGCGGGGGGAGCGTCCGGCCGCGCGCCGCTAGTGTCCTGGCTTGACCCGTCGGTCCCGCCAACCAGGAGCACATATGGCAACCGCTGTTCCCTCGTCCGATCGGCTCGTCCTTGCCGACCTCGTCCCGGGCGCGCTCGTCCGCGACGCCGCCCTGATCGGTGCCGGAGCCGGGTTGACCGGCCTGGCCGCGCAGGTGTCCGTCCATACCTGGCTCAGCCCAGTGCCGTTCACGCTGCAGACTCTTGCCGTGCTGGTCACCGGTGCCGCGCTCGGGTCCGTGCGCGGGGTGCTGTCGATGGCGTTGTACATGGTGGCCGGCGGCGCGGGCCTGCCGTGGTTCGCCAGCCACTCCCACGGATGGGGCGGTCCGTCGTTCGGCTACATCATCGGGTTCGTGGTTGCCGCGGGCGTTGTGGGCGAGCTTGCCCGCCGGGGCAACGACCGGCACGTGCTGAGCAGCGTCGGCCTGCTCGCGGTCGGCAGCGCGATCGTCTACGTGATCGGGGCGACCTGGCTCGCGCACGACCTGCACCTCAGCGCGCAGAAGGCAGTGGAGCTCGGCGTGACGCCGTTCCTGTTGACCGATGCGCTCAAACTCGCCATCGCCGCGGTGGTCCTGCCGGGCGCCTGGACATTGGTCCGGCGGATGCGGTGAGCAAGCACACCGTTGCCGCCGAGCTGGTCGGCAACGTCGCCCAGGTCATGGTGAGCGTGGGCGACGGCGTCCGGCCGACCGACACGCTCGTCATCCTGGAGTCGATGAAGATGGAGATCCCGGTGCTCGCCGAGGTTTCCGGAGTGATCGCCGAGGTCGCCGTGAACGAGGGCGACGTCATCACCGAGGGCGACGCGATAGCGGTGATCGAAACCGGAGGTTGACCATGGGTGACGTAACGCAGCAGCGGTTGCTCCGGACTGGGATTCCGGGGCCGCGATCGGTTTCGTTGCACGGGCGGAAGACCGCGGCGGTCGCGCAGGGCGTCGGCACCACGCTGCCCGTCTACGTCGAGCGGGCCGGCGGGGGCATCGTCGTCGACGTCGACGGCAACCAGCTCATCGACTTCGGCTCGGGCATCGCTGTGGTGTCGGTGGGCAACGCCGCGCCGCGCGTCGTGGAGGCCGTGCAGCGCCAGGTCGCCGACTTCACGCACACCTGCTTCATGATCACGCCGTACGAGGAGTACGTGGCCGTGGCCGAGGCGCTCAACGACCTGACGCCGGGCTCGTTCGCCAAGCGGTCGGCGTTGTTCAACTCCGGCGCGGAGGCCGTCGAGAACGCCGTCAAGATCGCCCGGTCGTACACGGGACGTGCCGCGATCGTCGCCTTCGACCACGCCTACCACGGCCGCACCAACCTCACGATGTCGCTGACGGCGAAGAACATGCCGTACAAGCACCGCTTCGGACCGTTCGCCGGCGAGATCTACCGAGTGCCGATGGCGTACCCGTTCCGCTGGCCGACCGGCCCGGAGCGTTGCGCGGACGAGGCGTTCGCGGCGTTCGTCGACGACGTGCACACCCAGGTCGGCGAGGCCAACACCGCGGCGGTGATCGTCGAGCCGATCCAGGGCGAAGGCGGCTTCGTCGTGCCGGCGCCGGGCTTCCTGTCTCGCGTTGCGCAGTGGTGTGCAGAGCAGGGAATCCTGTTCATCGCCGACGAGATCCAGACCGGCTTCTGCCGCACGGGCGACTGGTTCGCCTGCTCGCACGAGGGCGTCGTGCCGGATCTGATCACCACGGCCAAGGGAATCGCCGGCGGGTTGCCGCTCGCGGGCGTGACGGGACGCGCCGAGATCATGGACGCCGTGCACGTCGGCGGGCTGGGGGGCACGTACGGCGGCAACCCGGTGGCGTGCGCGGCGGCGCTCGCAGCGATCGAGACGATGCGCGCGGACGACCTGGTGGGTGCCGCCCGGCGCATCGAGTCGATCATGAAGCCTCGGCTGACAGCGCTCGCGGAGAAGTACGAGGTGATCGGCGACGTGCGCGGACGCGGCGCCATGCTGGCCGTCGAGCTGGTCGCCGGCGCGGGCGATCGCACGCCGAACCCCGTGCTGACCGCGGCGATCTCGTCCGCGTGCCACCGCGACGGGCTGATCACGCTGACGGCCGGCACCTACGGCAATGTGCTGCGGTTCCTGCCGCCCCTGGTCATCGGCGAGCCGCTGTTGAGCGAGGGCCTGGACATCCTCGAAGCCGCCTTCGCCGCGACCGCCTGATCCGGTTTTGGCCG
>DASXRA010000267.1:0-11029 GCA_036506855.1 Jatrophihabitantaceae bacterium | reverse complement strand
GAGCGCCAGTGCGAGGTCGGTCGTCGTCGTCGACACGGCAGCGATCTCGTCGTCCGTCATCGACTGATCGGGGTCGATGAACCACACGAAGCCGAGGAGCAGGTCGCCGTGCCAGATCGGAATGCAGACTCGCGAGAGCATGTGCAGCGCCTCGCACGGCGGTGTGCGGATCGGCTCCTTGGCCTGCTGGACGCCGGCCTGCCGAAAGAACGCGATCACCTCGGCCGTGGTCTGCCGGCGCAGGATCGACAGCTGGCGCACCTCGTCCATCGGCTCGGTCTGCTCGCTGTACACGACGACCCGCTGCCGACGGTCCTCGATCAGTGCCGAGCGACCCACCCGGCTCGCCACCGAATCCACGATCCGCTGTAACTCGGACATACTGCCGCCCAGGCTTCCGACAGGAGTAGCACCACCGCGCTGCGGTACTGGCTGTCTGTCGGACGATACCGCGCTCGCTGCCCGCCTTCGGGCAGTCTCGACAGACGTCTGGTCGAACGGCACGTCAGGTCCGTCAGTTGTACGACCCAGCGTTACCGATTGCCTGCGCTGTCGCCACGACCGGAAGCGTCGGCAGGAACTGCGGCGGCCGACGGGCGTGGGTGGCCTGTTCGAAGGCGTAGGTGAAGGAAAGCATCGTGGGCTCGCTCCAGCGCGACCCGAAGAACTGGACGCCCAGCGGGAAGACGCCGTCCGAGGTGAGCCCCGCGGGCACGGTCACGGCCGGGTAGCCGGAGAGCGCGGGCGGGCTGGAGGTGACGACTCCGCCGGTTCCCGCGACGCCGGACGAGTGGTTGATCTGCGCGGGACCGTTGGCGGCGGTCATGATCGCGTCGAGCCCGTTCGCGGCGAGGGCCGTGTCGATGGCATTGCGGGCCAGCGTCCTGGCCGTCAGCCGGTTCTGCACGTAGACCGGGTCGGTCAGATCGCCGCTCGTGGCCTGCGCCGCGAGGAAGTCGCCCTGGCCCGCGAAGGGCATCTCGATGTCCGCGTGCTGCTCGTTGAACGCGATCAGTCCGGCGAGGTCGGCCGGATGATCTCCCGGTGTCGACGCCAGGTAGGCGTTGATGTCGTGCTTGAACTCGACGAGCAGGGCCGCGTTCTGTGCGCTGTTGGCCTGGCCGAGGTTGATCGGCACGTTGTCGACGACGGTGGCGCCGAGCGCCGTGACGGTGGCGATCGCCGAGTTCACGACCTGGTTCACCTGCGGGTTGTTCCCGACTCGCCACACGCCGATCCGCTTGCCGCGGAGCGCATTCGCGTCCAGGTCATCGGCGTAATGCCGGTCGACGTATCCGGCCGCGTCGAGGGTCGCCGGGTCTTGCGGGTCGGTTCCCTGGATCACCGAGAGGACGAGCGCGGCGTCGGTGGCGTTGCGCGCGATCGGGCCGGTGGTGTCTTGCTGCGCCGAGATCGGCACGACGCCGGTCCGGCTGACCAGGCCGAGGGACGGGCGCACGCCCACCAGGCCGTTGATGCCCGATGGGCACAGGATCGAGCCGTTCGTGTCGGAGCCGATCGCGACGGTCGTGAGCGCGGCCGCGACGGCGACCGCCGAGCCGCTGCTCGAACCGCACGGGTTGCGGTCGAGGACGTACGGGTTGGCCGTCGCGCCGCCGACCGCGCTCCAGCCGCTGTATACCCGGCCGTCGCGGAACGCGGCCCACTCGGTCAGATTCGCCTTGCCCAGGATCACCGCGCCGGCGGCGCGCAGGCGTCCGACGAGGTAGCTGTCGTGCCCGGGCTGCGACGAGAGCAACGCGAACGAGCCTGCGGTAGTCGGCATCTCGTCGAGATCGGTGCGTGCCGTATCGATGTTGTCCTTCAACAGCACCGGGATTCCCTCGAGCGAGCCACTGGGCTGGCCGAGGTGTCGGCGGAGATCGCTCAGCGCTGCGTCGCGCAGCGCGTGTGGGTTGGTGCTGATCACCGCGTGCAGGTACGGATTGAGCTCCCGAATCCGGTCGAGGTAGAAGCGGGTCAGCTCCAGCGACGTGATCCGGGCCGACGCCATCGCATCCTCGAGGTCGGGGATCGTCGCCTGCTGCAGATCGATCCCGTTCAGCACGGCAGCAACGGGCAGTGCGTCGGCCGAACTCGTCTGGGCCGGCACGGCGATCAGCATGGCGACGACCGCCGGCGCGATTGCTGCGGCCGCGATCGCGCGTCGGACGAGCGGACGCATCGGGTTGCGCGATCCAGGCATCTGCTCAACTCCTAGGAGGTCTACTCCAGCGCCTTGGCAAGCGCGATCAGGATGTGGGCCTGCTGCGCCGTCAGCGCCCGTCCCGTCTGCGCGACGACCTGCAGCTCGAAGGCGCGGAGCAGGCTGTCGCGGGTCGTGCGGTTCGGCGCGCTCTCCGCCGCTGCCAACTTGTCCTCGAGCCCGCTCGTGACGTCCGGGTCGGTGCTGTAGGCGCGCACCAGGGCCTCGAGCGTCGCGAACGTGATCGTGACCTGGTGGCTCAGCGCATCGCTGACGCTGCCGTCGAACGTCCCGTCACCGAGGTATTCGGCGGTGATCGAGTGCGTGCCGGGCAGCTGATCCGCAATCGTGAACTCGGCCCGTCCGTCGTGCAGCGATACCGGCGCGCCGATGTCGCTGCCGCCGTCCTTGAACTGGACGGTGCCGGTCGGCGTTCCCAGGCGATCGAATCCGGCGGCCTCGCCGGACGGCAATGCCGAGCTGACGAATCCGGGCAGGCTGGACGTGGCCATCGCGGCGTCGCGAGGCGCGACCGTCGCCGTGAACGTGGCCGGGTGGCCGTACTCCGTGGCCGCGACGTCCTGGCTGACCGACGTCGTCGTGTGCTCGACGCCCTGCAGGCCCGAGGTGAGCGCCGCCGCGTGTCCACCGACGATCGGTAGCACGATCCGGCTGCTACGCAGCGACAGCGTGATCGCGGCACCTGTCGTCGAGGCCGTGCTGCCGTAACCCGGGTAGCTGCCGACGATCACGACGCCGATCTGGTGGCCGGCGGGGAACGTGTAGTCCTGGGGTAGGAGCGGGAAGCTGAACGGGTAGCTCTGGTCGATTGTCAGCGGCGTAGGCGCTGTGAGCGAGGTGCTATGGCCGGCATCGAGAATGCCCTTTGACACACGCCAGTTCGTGCTCGTGGTGTCGAGTAGCTCGCCGACGTCCTTGTAGCAGGCGCTGTCGGTCGGGCTGCTCTCGCCCCAACAGTCCGATGTGGACAGTGTGGTTACGCCGTTGTTGTTGATGTTGTCGACGACGCGCGGAAAAGCCGGCCCGTAGTCGACGAGGATGGCGCCGAAGTGGGTCTCGGTCTGGCTCACCGATGCGTCCAGCTGGACGAGCGGCGTACCCGAGATGCGAAGCGGCGCACTCAGCGCCGGCGAGAGGAAGACTCGCCGGTTGGCCGTGACCGTCGTCGGGTTGCTGCGCATCGTGGATTCGCTCTGCGACGCGCTGTCGGTGAACGTCGTCGCCTGCTCGCCGCCGCCTGCCGGCGCCAGCCCGAGCGCCCCGGCGTCGGCGCCGGGCCCGAGGAACAGCTGGGTCGGAGTCGACCCCGGGATCGGCCAACTTGCCGCGGTTTCCCAGGTTCCCGGGCCGGTCTCGATGCTGACCTGCGGCTCGTCCATGATCCCGTTTGGCACGTTCCACAGCCAGTAGTCGAACCAGCGATGCACCTCGTCGACCCACGCCGCGCGGTTGACGTCGAACGGATCGACGTGGCCGACCTGCATCAGCCGCGCCTTGCGTGGCACGTTCAGTGCCGAGAGTGCGTACCACCACTTACTGAAGTGGTCCGGACGCACGTTCTCGTCCTCGAGTCCGTGCACGGCGAGGACGCTGGCCCGCACATTGCCCGCGTCCTTGAGGTAATTGCGCTCGTCCCAGAACGTGTCGTAGTTGGCCGTGGCGTCGCCGTCGTTTGCCGACAGGTTGTTGCGGACGTCCAGGCAGTGATCGCGCGAGGTGCCAGGCGGCGGCGCCAGGTTGCTCGCGTTCGTGACAGTGTTCGACAGGCTGGCCAGGTAGTGGTTGCCGCGTTGGATGACGCCGTTGCTCCGGGTGTAGTCGTAGTAGTTGTACGGGCCCGACTCGTCCACGATGGTGGTCAGCCCGGCAACGCCGGTCGCCGCCGCGGCAGCGGCCAACGAGCTGTCGTAGGACTTGCCGATCATGCCGGTCCTGCCGCCGAACCAGCCTGCCGCCGCGACCCGACTGCCGTCCTTGTCGTGGGCCGCGCGCCGCCCGTTCAGCCAGTCGATCACCTCGACGGCGGCGATGTTGTCGGTGCGTCCCTGCACGGTCGGGCAGCCCGTCGAGTGCCCGGTGCCTGTCATGTCCACGAGCGCCACGGCGTAGCCACGCGGTACGAAGTAGTTGTCCAGGAAGAGCGGCCACTGGGCGAGCAGCCCGGCGGAGTCATCGATCTTGAGCTGTGACTCGTTGCCGCGTCCGAGCGTCGTGTAGTACATGCTGGCGTCCATGATCACCGGCACCTTGAGCCCCTGCTCGGTGGCGGCGGGCCGGATGATGTCGACGGCGATCAGGTCGTCGAGGCCGTCGCTGTCGCTGTCGAAGTCCGACTCGACCCAAACGCGCTGGCGGATCGCGTCGGTGTAACCGAAGGCTTCCTGCGTCTCGCCGCCACTCACCACGATGCCCGGTGGAGCCGGCTCCGCGCTCGCCGGCGCTTCACCGGCGACGGCGAGCGATCCGAGCAGGGCCAGGACGCCGATGATCGCGGATCTGGTTGCGGGTCTCATCTGACGTCCGCCTTTAGCGCCCGACAAATCACCTGATCCGGCACGCGCTACGGAGCGGTACGCGCCTGCGGCATCGGCCGAATGTCGAAGACTCCGCGCCGGCAGCCGGACAGACTGTCGGCTCGCTCGAAGAGCGCACGCAGGAACGCAAGGACCCGCGCACGCTGATGTTGGGCTGCCTCAGCGCTGATGGGCGGCGACGACGAAATCCCGCGCCGCCGCAGGAAGGCCCCGGCCGTCGTCAGACCGGGTCCAATGCACGGTTACCTCGTCGAAGCGGATCGCGCCGAGCCGGCCGAGAAAGTCTTGATAGCCCTCGGCGCTCTCGAACGGCCACACGACGTCGAGCGGCACCTGGGCGATGCGACGCAGCGCGGTGACCGGACGTCCCTCGGCAAGCAACGCATCGTCCATTGCGCGCGACTGCTCGGCGAACGTCTCGTACCAGCGCTGGGGGGGAACGTCGTACGGACGCGTTCCGACCGTGACCCACGCGTGCCCGTGGCGAGCGGCCTGGCGCATCGCACGAGGGCCGGACGCGGCAACGGTGAACGGCACGCGAGGTTGCTGCACACAGCCCGGCATCTGGCGCGCCTCGACGGCACTGAACATGCTGCCGCGCCAGGTCGTCTTGTCGTGGGTGAGCAACCGGTCCAACAAGTCGAGCCATTCGGCGAACCGGTCGGCGCGCTCACGTCTCGTGCGCGGTGGATCGCCTTGGGCGAGCGCGTCGCCATCGGCCACGCCGGTGCCGACGCCGAGTTCGAGGCGCCCGCCGCTGAGCTGGTCGAGCGTCATGATCTCCTTGGCGAACCCGACCGGGTGCCGGAAGTTTGGCGTCGCCACCTGCGTGCCCAGACGCACCGACGTCGTCGAGACGGCTGCCGCCGCGAGCAACGGCACGCTCGCGAACCACGGGTGCTCGCGCAGGCCACCCCAGGACAGGTGGTCGTACGTCCACACGGTGCGTACCCCGGCGCTCTCCGCCTCTCGCACCGCGTCGACGAAGCGGCTCGGCGGATTGCGGTCGGCGAGCACCAGAACGGACAGGTCCAGCATGCGATCAGCTCGATTCTCTGGCCAGTTCGGCGATGGTCACCGGTGTGGCGAAGGGACGCGTCGCGAGGTCGCCGACGGCGTCGACGGGCAGGCCCGCGCGTGCCGCCGCCGCGGACTGCAGCGCCGGCCCGCACACCCGGCCCTGGCACCAGCCCATGCCGCACCGGGTCTGGCCTTTGATGGCGCGGACGTCGGTGATTCCGGCGTCGATCGTGTCTGCGACCTGACGCCAGGGCACCTCCTCGCAGCGGCAGACCACGGTGTCGTCGGTCAGCCAGTCCAGCCAGCACGGGGGGATCGGAGATCCGCGGTCCAGCACCGTCGCTGCGTGTTGTGCGGAGCGGCGCCGGCGACGCTCGCGGCGCTGGTTCGGCCCGGCCGCCCCGAGCAATCGTGCCGCTGCGGCACCGGCGATCGTCCCTTCCGCGGCAGCGGCCACGGCCCCGGCGATGCCGGTCACCTCGCCGGCCGCGAACACGCCCGGGACGCTCGTCGCCTGGTCGGCATCGACGGCCACGGCCGTCAGCGGACGGGTCGCGTGCCGGGTCTCGGCGCAGCCGAGCATCCGCGCGATCTCGACGGCCGGCACGAAGCCCCACCCGACGCATACGGCCTCGGCGGCGATCTCGCGGCGTCCCGCGGCGAGCGGCCGGCCCTGAGCGTCCAGCCGTGCGACGGTCACCGAGCTGACGGCGTCCGTCCCGTGCGCTGCGATCACCGCACGTCCGGTGAGGACGCGCGTTCGCGACATGGCGACGGTGCGCAGGTACCCGACGGCTTGCCGGACGAGCGCGGGGTGTCGAAGCAATCCCGCCGCGATCGACGCAGCGCGACGCTGCGACGCGGCCTCGATGAGCGCCGCGACCCGCACGCCGGCGCGGATCAGTCCAGCTGCGACCGGCCAGAGAAACGGGCCGGTGCCGGCGACGACGACGCTGCGCCCGATCGGCACGCCATGTGCCTTGAGCAACGCCTGCGCGGCTCCCGGCGTCACGACCCCCGGCAGGTCCCAGCCGGGAAACGGCAACGTGAGCTCGCTGGCGCCGGTCGCCAGCACGACGGCCCTCGCGTCCAGCGTGCGGCCGCTCAGGTAGAGCGTCGCGCCGCCACCGTCTCGCGGCTTCGCATGCCAGACGGACGTCTCGCCGAGCCGATCGATACGTGGATGCGCGGCAGCGGCCTGCAGCTCAGCCGGCGCGATCGCGGTCGCATCGCCGTGCGACGGCTGCCGCCAGATCTGCCCGCCGAGCGCCGGGGCGCTGTCGACCAGGCACACGTCGACGCCCGCGTCGGCCGCGGCGAGCGCCGCCGAGATCCCGGCCGGCCCGCCGCCGACCACGACCAGGTCGACGCTCATCCTCGGGTCACCTCGTCGCCGTCGGCAGCCGGGGCGACGCACGCGCGGATGACCGAGCCGCCGTTGACCCGCACCAGGCAGTCGAAGCACTGGCCGATCCCGCAGAACATCGCCCGCGGGCGTCCGCCGATGCGGGTCAACCGCCACTCTCGGATGCCCGCTGCCCACAGTGCGGCCCCGATCGACATGCCGCGGGCCGCCGTGATCGACCGGCCCTCGAACCGGAATGTCACCAGGTCAGGCATCCCGGCCTCGCTGTACGGCCGGACGCAATGGCGAGAACGCCGACGGGTCGAGCGCCGGCGTATCGCCCAGTATCAGTGAACGGATCAGGTCGGCCGTGCCCATCGCCAACCCGATGCCGGCACCTTCGTGACCGGTTGCGTACCAAAGACCCGCCTCGCCCTCGCCGATGATCGGCAGGTGGTCGGGCGACGCCGGGCGGAAGCCCAGGTATGTGCGGATGGCGCGGACGTCCCGCAGAAACGGGAACAGCGCCGCCGCCCCGCGAGCGATCATGCCGATCGCTGCACCGCTGAGCCGCCGGTCGAAGCCCACCAGCTCACGACTCGAACCCAGCAGGATCGGGCCGCTCGGGGTGCCCTCGACGACGGCGGTCGACAGCAGGGCAGCGTCGTCGCTCTCGACATCGTCGACGTAGCCGGCCTCGTACACCTTGTGCCGGACCACCGGTGGTAGTGGCTCGGTGACAACGACGTGGCCGCGCCGCGGAACGACGCCGACCATGCCGCCCAGCGCCTGTGCCACGTCGCCGCTCCAGGCACCGGCCGCGACAAGGATGCGCTCGGTGGCAACCGTCCCGCGGCTGGTGCGCACCGCGTGGATCGTGCCGGACGGCCCGCGCTCGGCACCCAGCGCCTCGGTCGCGCCGACCACCACGACGCCCGCACGCGCCGCGTCGGCCAGCAGTGCCCGGACCGCCAGCATTGGCTGTACCTGGCAGTCCTGGCGGTAGTACGCGCCGCCGCCGAGATCCGGCGCGAGCATCGGCTCGACGTCGTGCAGCTTGTCGGCGGGCACGATCTCGGCGTCCACACCGGCGGCCTGCTGCTCGGCGACCAGGCGGCCGAGCGGTTCGATCGTCGACGACGCGACCACCAGGCCGCCCTTCGCGTCGAACTCGAACGGCACGCTGGCGCGAGCGGCGAACTCTCGCCACAGACCGAGGCTGTGCAGTGCCAGGGCCAGTTCCGGGCCGGGCAGCTTGTCCGAGACGAGCAGGTTCCCCTCACCGGACGACGTCGATCCGGCGGCGGGTCCGGCCCGGTCGATGACGCAGACCTGCAGCCCGGCCTGCCCCAATGCCAAGGCGCACGCGGCGCCCACGACCCCGGCGCCAACCACGACGACGTCAGCGGTGCGCGGCAACGCCTCCGCGATCACTGGCCCATCTGGAAGCCGGCCGGGAACGGATCGTCCGGATCGAGCAGGTAGCTCGCCAGCCCGGTGATCCACGCCCGGCCCGTGATCGTCGGGACGAACGCCCGGTACGCGCCGACCGTCGTCTCCTCGAGCAGCCTGCCGGTGAACATCGACCCGATCAGCGACCTGTGCTCGTAGTCCGTGTCCAGCCCGAGCTCGCCGCGAGTGGCCAGTGCCGCCATGCGCGCGGACGTCCCGGTGCCGCACGGGGAGCGGTCGATCCAGCCGGGGTGGATCACGACAGCGGAACGTGCGTCGCGGTCCGGTGAGGTCAGGATCACGTGCTTGCAGTCGGCGATCTCGGGCTGTTCGGGATGCGCGAACTCCAACTGTTCGTTGACGGCGTCGATGATGCGCAGCCCGACCCGGATCAACTCGTCATGCTGGTCGGGGCGCACGTCCAGGCCCACCGAGGCAGCGGGCAGGATGGCGTAGAAATTGCCGCCCCATGCGACGTCGAGGGTCACCGCGCCGAGACCGTCGACTTCCACCTGCGCGTCACGCAGGTGCAGGTAAGCAGGGACGTTCTGCAACGTCACCGAGCGAGCGTGACCGTCGGACACCCGCACCGCCGCATGCACCAGCCCGGCCGGCGTCTCGATGCGGATGTCGGTGATCGGCTCCTTGACCGGCACCAGGCCGGTCTCGACGAGCACCGTCGCCGTGCCGATCGTGCCGTGCCCGCACATGGGCAGGCATCCCGACACCTCGATGAACACGACGCCCACGTCGGCGTCGGGACGTGTCGGCGGTTGCAGGATTGCCCCGGACATCGCCGAGTGGCCGCGCGGCTCGGTCATCAGGAGCGTCCGTAGATCGTCGCGTTCGTTTATCAGGTACAGCCGGCGGTCGGCCATCGTCGCGCCCGGCAATGTGCCGACGCCGGACGTGATAACCCGGGCCGGCATGCCCTCGGTGTGGCTGTCGACCGCGTTGAACATCAGCCGGGACCTCATCGGCGGGCAGCCTCGAGGGCTCCGGTGACCGCCTTGCGGACCGTGGCCTCGGTCTGCGCGTCCAGTGGCAGGCGGGGCAGGCGTACCGGGCCGCCGTAGCGACCGGCCTCCTCCTGGCCGAGCTTGATCGCCTGGACGAAGGTCGGGTCCGCGTCCCACCGCAGCGCAGGCAGCATGCCGCGATACAGCGGCAGCGCCTCGTCCCAGGCGTGCCGCATGCACAGGTCGAACAGCCGCACGCACGGTTCGGGGAAGGCGTTCACAAATCCGGCGATCCAGCCGGTCGCCCCCATCAGCACGCCCTCGGCAACCAGGTCGTCACAGCCGACCAGAACCTCCAGCGAAGGCGCCAACTCCCGGATCTGCGCCACGCGCCGCACGTCCTGCGAGAACTCCTTGACGGCGGCGATTCCGTCGACACGCGCGAGGCGTTCGAGCAGCGGGGCGGTGAGGTCGACCCGCGTCGAGAACGGATTGTTGTAGACGATCACCGGCAACCCGACCTCGGCGACAGCGCTGAAATGCGCGACGACCTCGTCGTCGGTCGGCGCGTGCGATGTCGGCGGCAGGCACATGACGGCGGCGGCACCGGCGCCGCGCGCCTGCTCGGTCCAGCGCACCGCCTCGGCGGCCGACTTGCCCGACACCCCGGGCACCACCGAGCCGCTCGCGCCGACGGCCTCGACCGCAATCTCGACTGCCGCGGCGCGCTCGGCGCCGGTAAGGGCTTCGTACTCGCCGAGGGATCCGTTGGGTATGACGCCCCGCACGCCCTCGCTGATCAGCCATGCGCAGTGCTGCCCGTACCGGTCTCGGTCGACCGAGCCGTCGGCCCGGAACGGCGTCGTCACCGCGGCGAGCACCCCGGGGAATCGAAGCTCAGCCATAGCGTGAATCTCCCTCCACTTTCAGACGGTCAGCAGCGACGGTACGTGCATGCATCAGGCATCTCCAGGGACATTCGGCGAACGCTCCCGAGCGGCTCTCATACATTTGCACAAACGCCCTCCCGCCTAATACCCCTCAGTATGAAACACGTTCACACGGACGTTCTTGTTAAATTGTCCGATTGCGTCTAACGTCGCGCCTCGCAACAATTTGCTGGCGGTGCGTAGACAGGGCTGTCACGCGGGAGGCGACCGCTGCCCATCCCATGCAGGAGCGCAGGCTGCGCCGAACGCGACAGCGCGCGCCCTGGACGTTGCCGCGTTCGACGACAAAATGCGCGCCCCAGACCGGCGAGGCGGTTACCGCCGAGCAGGCCCAGCGCTCATCCAACTAGCCGACGCGCTCCGCCAGTCAGGGGGTTTGAAATGAGACCGCATCGCAGCGTCTCGCTCGCCGGAGTCGGCGTGCTCGGCATCGCGGCCCTCGGCGCCGTCGCCGGGGCGGAACCGCCGACCTCGCCGCCGCCGCACAAGATCGGTCTCACCAACGTCGCTGACCGCGCGTCGGTGGCGCCCACTCAGGACAT
>DASXRA010000266.1:0-2809 GCA_036506855.1 Jatrophihabitantaceae bacterium | reverse complement strand
TTCAGCGGCTCGTCGAGCACACCGCCCGCGGACGTCACGCCGTCCGCCGCGTCCGCGGACACGCTGCTCGACGCGGCCGGGCCGGACGCCACCCAGGGCCTGCCCCGGCGCGAGCGGATCAGGCTGCGCCACTTCGAGCACGGCGAGTGGGTCTCGCGTAAGGATTCGAAGGACGTCACGCACGACGCGATCAAGGGCAAGGTGTCCGCGGTCGACGCCAACTCGATCCAGGTCAAGGCCAGCGACGGGTTCCGCCTGACGTTCGCCGTCGACGCCGACACCAAGGTGGTGCTGCGCGAGGACGGCAAGGGCTCGGCCAAGAAGGGCGCGATCGCCGACGTGAAGACCGGCGACACGGTGCTCGTGGCCGGCGTCAAGACCGACTCGGCGCTCGACGCCAAGCACGTGGTGGACGCCGGGACCAAATGAGCGTCGAGATGCTAGGAAGCCCTAGCATCTAGGCATGCAGCGCAAGCACTACGAACCGGAGCACCTGGCGTTCGCGGACGCCGCCCGCAGCTTCCTCGACAAGGAAGTCGTCCCGCACTACCTCGACTGGGAGCGCAACGGGATCACGCCCCGCGACGTCTTCGCGGCGGCCGGGCGGGGCGGCTTCCTGGGCATGGCGATCCCGGAGGAGTACGGCGGCGGCGGAACCGACGACTTCCGGTTCAACCAGGCATTCGGCGAGCAGGTGTCCTACGCGGGCGTGACGGGCACGGGGCTCGGGCTGACGCTGCACAACGACATCTGCCTGCCGTACTTCCTCGCGTATTGCTCGGACGAGCAGAAGCAGCGCTGGCTGCCGGGCATCGCGTCCGGCGAGCTGATCACGGCGATCGCGATGAGCGAGCCGGGCGCAGGATCCGACCTCGCAGGCATCCGCACGTCCGCCGTGCGACATGGCGACCACTACGTCGTCAACGGCGCGAAGACGTTCATCACGAACGGCATCAACGCCGACCTCGTGATCACGGCCGTCCGCACATCCGCCGAGCGGCATCGCGGGCTGAGCTTGCTCGTGCTCGAACGTGGCACGCCCGGCTTCGAGCGCGGCCGCAACCTGGCCAAGATCGGCCTGCACTCGCAGGACACCGCCGAGTTGTCGTTCACCGACGTACGGGTGCCGGTCGCGAACCGGCTCGGCGACGAGGGCGCAGGCTTCGCGCAACTCGTGACCAATCTGCCGCAGGAGCGGATCTCGATCGCCATCGCCGGCCTGTCGGCCGCGCACACCGCGTTCGACCATACGGTGGCGTACGTCCGCGAGCGCAAGGCGTTCGGCAGCTCGATCGGGTCGTTGCAGAACACCAAGTTCGTGCTGGCCGAGATCGCGACCGAGATCGACGTCGCGCAAGCATTCGTCGATGCATGCGTCCGGGCGCTCGGCGACGGCGAGCTGACCGCCGACGACGCGGCCAAGGCCAAGTGGTGGTGTACAGAACTACAAGGGCGCGTGGTGGACCGGTGCGTACAACTGCACGGCGGCTACGGCTACATGCTCGAGTACCCGATCGCACGCGCGTACGCCGACGCTCGGGTCACCCGGATCTACGGCGGCGCCACCGAGATCATGAAGGAGATCATCGGCCGCTCGCTCAAGCTTTGATGCGCTTCGTCCTGGCGTCGGCCTCACCCGCGCGCCTGGCAACGCTGCGCGCCGCCGGAATCGATCCCGAGGTCGTCGTCAGCGGCTTGGACGAGTCCGCGATCACCGCACCGGACACGGCGTCGCTCGTCGAGCAACTGGCTGCCGCCAAGGCGCAGTCGGTCAGCGCGTGCATGCGCGACGACGCGCTGGTGCTCGGCTGCGACTCGATGCTCGACCTGGACGGCGCAACGGTGGGCAAGCCGTCCTCGCCCGCCGACGCGATCGCGTTCTGGCAACGGATGCGGGGACGCTCCGGCGTGCTCTACACCGGCCACGCACTGATCGCGGTGTCGGGCGGCGTACCCGGCACACCGGTGATTGCCGTCGCCGCGACGACGGTGCACTTCGCCGAGATCGCCGAGGACGAACTGGCCGCGTACGTCGGCAGCGGTGAGCCGCTCGCGGTGGCCGGGGCGTTCACCGTCGACGGGCTGGGTGGCTGGTTCGTCGACTCGATCGGCGGCGATCACCACAACGTCGTCGGGCTGTCGCTGCCCGTACTGCGGCGTATGGTCCGCGAGCTCGGACTGTCGCTCGCTGATCTCGGCTGGCCGAACGGCTCCTGAGCGGCGCCGGCCGCGCAGTTCCTGAGCGGGCAAACGGGGCGGCCGTTCCCCCAGGATCCGGCCGCCCCGTTCACGGTTCCCCCACATTCATCCCACGGTGCCAGCGGCCTGGAACGATGGCGACCCGCATCAGCTGTCAGGTATCGGAATGTCCGCTGCCTGCCAGGTGGTCCCGATTTGCGACTGCGGCGATGCGTCCGCGACGCCAACGTTCGTATCGATCGTCCTGCGCGGGACGCTCTTTCAGGGCGGCCATCACGGCGGCCAGCTCGTCCGCAGTGGCATGGCCGCGGACCTCGATGTCGTTCATGTCGGTGGGACGCCGTGGCGCTTGCTCGCGAGGTGCCGCGACTTGCCGACCAGCGCCCGGTAGCGCTGCACGAGCTCGTCCCGCAACTCGGTCGGGCTGATCACCGCGTCGATCACGAGATCGGACGCAAGACGCATGAGGTCCACGTCCTCCTCGTACTCGGCACGCATCGCCGCGACGAACGCGTCGCGCTCGGTCGGGTCGGCGATCGCCTCGATCTTGTTGGCGTAGACGGCGTTCACGGCCGCCTCGGGTCCCATGACGGCGATCTTCGCGGTGGGC
>DASXRA010000265.1:0-10765 GCA_036506855.1 Jatrophihabitantaceae bacterium | reverse complement strand
ATGCCGACTAGGTGCCCGCCCGACGCGGATCACGTCTCGAAGCGCTCGATAACCGGGGGCACGCCCGGTGCCCAGAGCGCCACAAGAGCGTCGACGGGCGAAGCGTTGCGTGTACGTTCCGCCTCCATGTGCGCGTCGAGCAGCTCCTGGCTCGACCAGCGTTCCAGCAGCACCAGCTTGTCGGTGTCGTCGAGGCTCTGGAACAGCTCGTACTGCTCGCAGCCTGCTTCCTGGTACGCGCTGGCCTGCACGACCTGGAACGCGCTGGCGAAGTCGGCGGCTCTACCCGGGGCGACCTGGATCGTGATGACGTGACGAACAGCCATGGCCTCGCGCAATCACTCCGGCAGCATCGTGCCGGAGAGTCAGCTCGACAGCCCGGGCAGAGCTATGCCGCCGGGCGCCAGGAGACGTTTACGGCGTAGCAGCACCTGCCGGGTGCCGTCGGTATATCGCTGGACACGCGCCAGTTCCCAGCCGCCGAATTCGGCGTGCAACGAGAGCCGCACCGCCGCGGAGGTCCGGCTTACATCGGCCGGAATCCGCAGCGGTGCGTATTCCCAGTCTGGGTCTGCGCCCGCCTTCTCGGCGGTGGTCGCCGTCATAGGTGGCCATTGAACCCCTCACCGGCGCCGATCTCTAGGGCCGGGGGCGGATCGGCCCGCATCTTGGGTGACGTATTCGACGAGTAGTTCGCGCAATCGCGTCCGCCTGGGCAGCGCCCCGACGTGCTTGACGGCGCGGGCGAGCGCCGGCCCGACGGCGTGCACGACGGACAGATGCCGCTGCGCCCGGGTGAGGGCGGTGTAGACGAGCGGGCGCGACAGCATGCCGCCGGCCTCGGGTGGCAGCGCGACGACAACGGCCGGAAACTCCGAGCCTTGGGCGCGGTGCACGGTGATCGCCCAGCCGTGCAGCAGGTCGGCCAGCGCCTTGCCCTTGACCTCGGCGGGGCCCGACGCGAACTCGACGGTGACCGTGCCGTCGCGCTCGACGTCGACCACGACGCCGACCTCGCCGTTGGCGTAGCCGAACGGCTCGGCCTCCATGTGGTTCGCGGTAGCGACGACGCGGTCGCCCGGGTCGAACCGGGTGCGCCCGTCGCCCGGGTTCAGGCGCGCCTTGAGCGCGGCATTGAGCGCTATCGTGCCGGATGCGCCCCGGTGTACGGGCGTCACGACCTGGACCTGGTCGGCCGCGATGCCCAGCGCGCGGGGGATCGAGTCGGTGACGAGCTGGACGACCCGGTGCGCCGCCTCGGCCGACCCCCGCGCCGGCACGACCACGACCTCGCGGGTCGGGTCGTCGACGCGCGCCAGTTCGCCGCCGCGCACGCTCGTCGCCAACCGGGCGATGGCCCCGCCCTCGGCCTGCCGGTACAGGGTCGTCAGCTCGGTGACGGGGACGACGCCCGCGTCGATGATGTCGCCCAGCACCCGGCCCGGCCCGATCGACGGCAGCTGCGCGGCGTCGCCGACGAACAGCAGATGCGTGCCGTCAGCGCACGCCTCGAGCAGCGCGTCGGCCAGCTCGACGTCGAGCATCGACGCCTCGTCGACGACGACCAGGCCCTCGTCGAGCGGCGCCTCCGCGTTGCGGGCGAAGCCGCCGCTGAACTCGAGCTCCCCGCCGCGCTGGCGGGCCTGCGCGCCGAGCAGGCGATGGATCGTGGACGCGGGGGAGCCGGTGAGCTCTTCGAGGCGCTTGGCGGCACGGCCGGTCGGCGCGGCGAGCGCCACCATGCATCCGGCGCGCTCGGCAAGCGCGACGACGGCGGCCACCGTGTGGCTCTTGCCCGTGCCGGGCCCGCCGGTCAGCACGCTGACCCCGGAGCGCAGCGCATGGGCCACGGCGGCCGTCTGCGCGTCGTCGAGATCGGCGATCGGGCCGCGCTTGATGTTCGCCTTGATCGGCTCGGCGGTTGCCACCAGTCGCCCGATTGCCTGCGCGATCGAGTCCTCGGCTTCGGCGTATCGGGCAAGGCCCAAGTCGTCGCCGTCGAATGCGATCACCGTGGTCGACTCGACCGCCGCGTCGACGGCCGCTCGCGCGTTGCCCGCGCCAAACTCGGCGAGCGCGTCCATGACCGCGCCGGCCGGGCTCATCGTGTGGCCGTCACGCGCGTCGCGGGCGAGCGCGTACCCGACCAGCGCGCGGGCCCGCCGCGGATCGTCGCGCCCAACCCCGGGCAGCGCCGCCCGAGCGACCCGGTCGGCATCCGCGGGCAGGACGCCGCGCACGGCGAGCAACAGCCAGGGGTCGTCGCGGACGAGCCTCGGCGCGGACGGGCCGAGCGCGTCGACGATCCGGCTGGCGACCCGGGCGTCCAGTCCGGCCGGCACGAGCAGCTCGACGAGCTCGTACACGGGAGCCGCGGCCAGAAACGACGAGAGCAGCCGTCCGGCCCGGGTGGCGCCGATCTTGGGCAAGGTGGCCAGCCGCTCGGCCGTGACATCGGCCGGTCCGTGGATGCCGGCGTCGCCGAGCGCGGACGCGAGCTTCTTGCCGAGCCCCGGCCACAGCCCGGCGTCGCAGAACGCGGCGAACGCGGGCTCGCTCAGCGGACGTCCTCGGGGTATCCGATGGCCGGCGCCGACACGTCGTCGAGGGCGCGCCGGATCTCCATCGGCAGGTCGAGCACTTCGGACGCGAGCGCCGCAGTGAGCTGGCCGAGAGTGCGTGCGCCGAGGATCGGCGCCGTGACGCCGGGCTGGTCGCGGACCCAGGCGAGCGCGACCGCGATCGGTGAGGTGGCCAGGCCTTCGGCGGCGGTGGCCACGGCCTCGACGATCCCCATGTCGCGCTCGCTCGCGATGTCGCTGAGGCTCTGCCCGACGGCCGCGCCACGAGAGTCGGCCGGGACGCCGCCGCGGTACTTGCCGGTCAGCACGCCGCCGCCGAGTGGCGAGTAGGGGAGCACGCCGATCCCGAGTGCCGCGCAGGCCGGGATCACCTCGCGTTCGATGCCGCGCTCGAGCAGTGAGTACCGCACCTGGTTGGCGACGATCGGCGCCCGAGCAGGCACGGCACGCTGCCATGTCGCGGCTCGTCCGATTCGCCAGCCGCAGTAGTTCGAAACTCCGGCGTAGCGAGCCTTGCCTGCGGCGACCGCGGTGTCGAGCGCGGAGAGCGTCTCGTCGAACGGAACCGTGTCGTCGACGTAGTGCACGTACCACAGATCGACGTAGTCGGTGCCCATACGCTGCAGGGACTGATCGAGCCGGCGCAGCAGCTCGCCGCGTCCGACGTTCACGATCCGGTCGTTCTCGGTGCGGATGATCCCCGCCTTCGTCGCGATGACGACCTCGTCACGCGGCACGACGTCGGCGATCAACTGGCCGAGGATCTGCTCTGCCGCGCCGAATCCGTAGGAAACGGCGGTGTCGACGAGCGTCCCACCGGCCTCGCGGAACGCGACGAGCTGGGCCGCGGCGTCGTCGGCGTCGGTCTCCAGGCCCCATGTCATCGTGCCGAGGCCCAGGTGTGACACTTTCAGCCCGCTGTGGCCGACATTGCGCTGCTTCACGGCCTGAAACCTAGCGGCTGCGTGTGACCTAACGCCGCAGGGTGCTTACGCCGGTCGCCAAGTCGCGGGCTCTAGGGTGAGCCGCGTGGAGTTGGGACTGAACCTGGGCTACTGGGGCATGGGCAACAACGCCGACAACCTGGCACTCGCGAGAGAGGCCGACCGGCTCGGGTATTCGGTGGTCTGGGCAGCCGAGGCCTACGGGTCGGACTCGCCGACCGTCCTCGCCTGGGTTGCCGCGCAGACCGATCGGATCGACGTGGGCAGCGCCGTGATGCAGATCCCCGCCCGCACGCCGGCCATGACCGCGATGACGGCAGCCACGCTCGACACGCTCTCCGGCGGGCGCTTCCGGCTCGGGCTCGGCGTATCGGGTCCGCAGGTGTCCGAGGGCTGGCACGGCGTGCGGTTCGCCAAACCGCTGGCTCGCACCCGCGAGTACGTCGACATCGTCCAGATGGCACTCTCCCGAAAACGGGTCCGTTACGAGGGCTCGACATACACGCTGCCGCTGCCGGACGGTCCGGGCAAGGCGCTGCAGCTGACCGTGCATCCGGTGCGCGAGCACATCCCGATCTACCTCGCGGCGGTCGGCCCGAAGAACCTCGAGCTGGCCGGCGAGATCGCCGACGGGTGGCTCGCGATCTTCTACTCGCCCGATCACGGGGCAGAGCTCGTCGAGCACATCCAGGCCGGACGAGCGAAGGCCGGCACGACGATGGACGACTTCGACGTCGTCGCCAACGCAGCGCTGGTCATCGGCGACGACGTCGCGGCCTGCGCCGAGCCGGGCCGTGCGAACGCCGCGCTCTACATCGGCGGCATGGGCAGCCACGAGGAGAACTTCTACAACGCGCTGGCGGTGCGCATGGGCTACGCCGACGAGGCCGCCGAGGTGCAGGACCGGTTCCTGTCGCGCGACTACGAGGGCGCGGCCGCCGCCGTCCCGGTCGAGTTCGTCGACTCGACGTCCCTGCTCGGCCCGCCCGCCCGTATCGCCGAGAGGATGGCCGCGTTCGCCGAGTCGGGCGTGACCACACTGGCGATCACGCCGTTCGCCGCCACGCTGGACGACCGGTTGCGCGCGCTCGAGACAGCCGTGAGCGCCCTTTCGAAGTCCGGGGCCGCGGGGTGACGTTGCTCTCGGCCGGGCACCCATTGGTCCAGCAGCTGGCTTCGGCGCCGTCGCCCAAGAGCGACATGACCTCCCTCCAGGCGGTGGTCTACGGCATCGTCCAGGGGCTCACCGAGTTCCTGCCCATCTCGTCCACCGCGCACCTGCGCATCGTCCCTGCGCTGTTCAGCTGGGACGACCCGGGCGCGCCGTTCACCGCGGTGATCCAGCTCGGCACGACGCTGGCGGTCATCCTGTACTTCTGGCGCGAGCTGGTGCAGGTCGTCATCGCATGGCTTCGCGGACTTGTCGACAAGTCTGTCCGCGGCACGCTCGAACATCGAATGGGCTGGTACCTGATCGCGGCGACGATCCCGGTGTCGATCTTCGGCGTCGCGTTCAGCGACCAGATCGAGACCGGCGCGCGGAACCTGTGGGTCATCTCGGTGACCATGATCGCGCTCGCGCTGGCGCTTGCCTGGGCCGAGCGCGTCGGCGCCCGCAATCGCGAGGAGGAGGACCTGGACGGACGCGACGCGCTCGCCGTCGGTACGGCGCAGGCGCTGTCGCTGATTCCCGGGACGTCACGCTCGGGCGTCACGATCACCGCCGGGCTGTTCCGCGGCCTCGACCGTGCGACGGCGGCCCGCTTCTCGTTCCTGCTGTCGATCCCGGCGGTCTTGCTGTCCGGGCTGTACGAGACCCGCAAGATCGGCGACAACGGCGGCGCCGGGGCTGGCCTGACCGTCGTCGCGGCGGTTCTGGCTTTCGTCGTCGGCCTCGCGTCGATCGCCTGGTTGATGCGCTGGATCACGCGGCACAGCACGTACGTCTTCATCTTCTACCGAGTCGCGCTCGGCGTGCTGTTGATCGGCCTGCTCGCCACCGGCGTGATCGACGCGACCTCGAAGTAGCGCGATGTCCACCGTCTTGCTCGTCCGCCACGGACTGACCCCGATGACGGGTCCCGTGCTCGCCGGCCATACGCCGGGTGTCGTGCTCGACGACCGAGGCCGCAAGCAGGCGGCTGCGCTCGCGCAGCGGGTCGCCGCGCTGCCGTTGACCGCAGTGGTCACGAGTCCGCTGGAGCGCTGCGTCGAGACGGCCGAGGAGGTACTGGCCGCGCAACGCGACGCCGGCCGAACTCCGGAATGGCACGTCGACGAGCGGCTGACCGAGTGCCGGTACGGCGACTGGACCGGCCGGCCGATCAAGGAACTCGCCCGCGATCCGCTGTGGAAAGTCGTGCAGACGCAGCCGTCGGCGGTGCGGTTCCCCGGCGGCGAGTCGCTCGTCGAGGTCGCGGCGCGCGCCGTCTCGGCTGTCCGGGACTGGGACTCGCGGCTCGGCGCGAACGCCGTCTGGGTCGCGTGCAGCCACGGCGACGTGATCAAGGCGATACTCGCCGACGCCCTGGGCCTGCACCTGGACCAGTTCCAGCGGATCGTCGTCGACCCCGGCTCGGCGTCCGTCGTGCGCTACACCGAGACCCGCCCGTACGTGCTGCGCGTTAACGACACGGGCGGTGAGCTGGCCGGCTTCGCACCGCCGAAGAAGCGCCGCCGCCCGCGCGCCGGTGACGCCACCGTCGGCGGTGGCGAAGGTCAAGGCGCTGTCTGAGCGCAACCATTAGGCTTTATGGCAATCATGCCGCGCCAGCTCTTTCTCTTCGATCGCCCGCGTCGATTCGTCACGGGCACCGTCGGCGAGCCCGGAGACCGCACGTTCTACCTGCAGGCCGCCGACTCCGCTCGGGTGGTTTCCGTCTCGCTCGACAAACAGCAGGTCGTCGTCCTGGCCGACCGCATCGAGCAGCTGCTGGACGAGGTCGTCGCCCGCACCGGCACCGCGCTGCCTGCGTCGGGCGACCCTGACGCCGAGGCCCTCGAGCAGCCGATCGACGAGGAGTTCCGGGTCAGCGCGATGGCGCTGGCGTGGGACAGCGATTCCCGCGTGGTCATCATCGAGGCGCAGGCGCCCGTCGAGGACGCCGAGATCGCCCAGGAGACCCTGCTCGAAGACGTCGACGACGGCCCGGACGCGCTGCGGGTTCGCCTGGAGCCGGGCTCGGCCCGCGACTTCGTCGACCGCGCCCGCCGCGTCCTCGCCGCCGGGCGCCCGCCGTGCCCGCTGTGCGGCCTGCCGCTCGATCCCGGCGCAGGCCACGTCTGCCCCCGGCAGAACGGTTACCACCGCCGAACCCCGCTCGACCCGTGAGACCCGACAAGCTGACGCCGGCGCGCGAGCTGCCGGTCGACGACGCAGTGAACATGCTGCGCGAGGGCCGGGTGACGGTCGAGGGGCGCCTGGTCGAGGCGTCGAACACGACGCTGTACTGCTCGGTGGAGCACGAGGGTGTGGATGCCGCGTGCGTCTACAAGCCGGTAGCGGGGGAGCGGCCGCTGTGGGACTTCCCCGACGGGACGCTCGCCGAGCGCGAGGTCGCGGCGTACGAGGTTTCCGTCGCGACCGGCTGGACGGTGGTGCCACCCACCGTGTACCGCGACGGGCCGCTCGGGCCCGGCATGGTGCAGCTGTGGATCGACGTCGACGACGCTGTCGACATCGTGGCGCTGGTGCGCGGGTCCACGTCCGAGCAGCTGCGCCGGATCGCCGTCTTCGACTCGGTGATCAACAACGCCGACCGCAAAGGCGGCCATCTGCTGCCGACACGCGGCGGGCACATCTACGGCGTCGACCACGGAATCAGCTTCCACGTCGAGCCCAAGCTGCGGACGCTGCTCTGGCAGTGGGCCGGCGAGCCGCTGCCCGAAGATGCCGTCAACGTGCTGTGCGAGCTGCGCGGGGCGCTCGACAACAGGCTCGGTGAGCGCCTGCACGAGTTGCTCACGACCCGCGAGGTGCGCCGCACGATCCGGCGCGTCGACCAGCTGCTCACCCGGCAACAGCATCCGATGCCGTCGGCCGACCGCCCGGCGATTCCCTGGCCGCCGATCTAACCGGTTACGACCTCCTCCAGGCGCTCGAGCGTACGGCGCATCGCGCGCCGGTTGCGTGCCGGGAAGCCGCTCAACCGCAGCGCCAGCTGGCTCGTCGCCCTGGTGGGATCCCATTGCTCGGTGACCAGGGTGCCCGGGCGCGCGGCGCGTACCGTCCCCGATCCGTCGATGACCGGGTGCATCGCGGGGTCGGCGACGATGTCGAATAGCGTCTGCGGATCGGCGGTGATCATTCGAGTCTGGGTGACCAGGCCGTGGCCCATGCGCCGAGTCTGCCGGATAGGTTGGAGCGCATGGACTCGTGGATGGCCAGCGCTATGCCGCTGCTGCCGGCACCTCCCGGGTCCCCGAACCGGCTTCGGCTGTTCGACACGACAGCGGGCGAGATCCGCGACTCGACGCCGAACGGCACGGCCCGGATGTACGCCTGCGGCATCACGCCATATGACGCCACTCATCTCGGCCATGCCGCGACCTATATCGCCTTCGACCTCATCCAGCGGGTGTGGCGCGACATCGGACGCGACGTGCACTACGTCCAGAACGTCACCGACGTCGACGACCCGCTGCTCGAACGGGCCGCGCATACCCGCGAGAACTGGATGCACCTGGCCGAGCGCGAAATCGCCCTGTACCGCGAGGACATGGCGGCGCTGCGCGTCCTGCCGCCGCAGGAGTACGTCGGAGCGGTCGAGACGGTCACCGAGATCACCAAGGCGATCGCCGACCTGCTCGCGAGCGGTGCTGCCTATCACGTCGGGGAGGACATCTACTACGCGATCGAGGCGTCCGGCCACTTCGGTTACGTGTCGCGCTACGACCGGGCGACGATGGTCCGGCTGTTCGGCGAGCGCGGCGGTGACCCGGAGCATGCCGGCAAACACGATCCGCTGGACTCCCTGCTGTGGCGCGGACACCGCTACGGCGAGCCGTACTGGGACACCGACCTCGGGCGGGGCCGGCCCGGCTGGCACATCGAGTGCTCGGTGATCGCGATGAACCGGCTCGGGATGAGCTTCGACGTGCAGGGCGGCGGCTCGGACCTGATCTTCCCGCATCACGAGCATTCGGCCGCGCATGCCGAGGCCCTGACCGGCGAGCACCCGTTCGCCCGGCATTACGTGCACTGCGGCATGATCGGCCTGGACGGCGAGAAGATGAGCAAGTCCCGCGGCAACCTGGTGTTCGTGTCGAAACTGCGCGGCGGCGGCGTCGATCCGATGGCGATCCGGCTGGCCCTGCTCGACGGGCACTATCGCGCCGACCGCGAGTGGACGGGTGGCCGGCTGCCCGCAGCCGAGGCCCGGCTCGAGCGCTGGCGCTACGCCGTCGCGCTGCAGGCCGGCCCCGACGCGCGCCCGCTGCTCGCCGAGGTGCGTGCATTCCTGGCCGACGACCTGGACACCGTGAGTGCAATGGGGGCCGTCGACAGGTGGGCCCAGGAGGCGAATACGAATCGGGGCGACGACGCGGACGCGCCGGCCCTGGTGCGTGACCTCGTCGACGCGCTGCTCGGCGTCGAGCTCTAGTAGTTACTGATCTCGACCAGGTTGCCGTCCGGGTCGCGGAAATAGACGCTCGTCATCGGCCCGACCGCTCCGGTCTGGGCGACCGGCCCCTCGACTATCACGACGCCCTCTTCGTGCAGATGGGCGATGACCTGATCAAGCGGCGTCGCGGCAACCAGGCAGACGTCGGCGCTGCCCGGCGTCGCCCGAGCGGCGTTCGGCAGCAGCTCGTGGCCTGCAGGGTGCAAGTTGATCTTGCTGTCGCCGAACTTCAGGGCGTGCAGCCCATCGTCGAAGAGCACCGGCGTCATGCCGAGCACCCGCCGGTAGAAGTCGACGGTCCGGTCGATATCGGCAACCGTCAGCACGAAGTGGTCCAAGTGGCTGATCGTGACGGCGGGCGTCTCGGGAGCGTGGCTCATCCGGCCGGCTCAGGCGACGATCTGGCGCCGCGGTGCGCGCAGCGAGCGCAGGCTCACCGCCGCGCGCAGCCGCTGCCAGCGGCTTACCGCGGTGCTCATCTGGCTGCGCATCCGGTCGACCTCCGACCAGTACCACGTTGCCGACTCCGGCTGCGGATGCCCCGGGCCGAAGACGACCGCGTCGGCCGACGAGGCGAGTGGCTCCAGGCCGAGTGGGGTGACACTGCGGGCGTCCTCGCGGCGGGTTTGGCCTGCCGGCACGGCCCCGCCGAGATCACGTGCGTGATCGATCAGCTCGCGCCATCCGGCCGCGACCCTGGTCGACGGGGCGCCGCGGGTGCGACGCCGGTTGCGGCGCATCACCTTCGTGCCGACGATGCCGAGGCAGGCCAGCAAGATCGCCAGCACCGGCGGGCCGCCATATGTGCCGACGACCACGATTGCGTGCGGTACGTGGAAGCCGCCTCCGTGCGCCGACTGCTTGTCGCTACGGCGGTGATCGACCCGGGTGTTCGGCTGATCCGGGCTGTCGTTCGTGCTCGGCGGGTGGACCGCGTTCGGCGGCGGCACCACCGAGGCCGACGTGTTCTGCTGCTGCTGCGGCGGGATCTTGTCCGGACGCTTCGACGTGTCGGGCATGAACTCGCTGGTCGGGATCGGCAACCAGCTCCCGTCCGCCACGTGCACCTCGACCCAGGCGTGGATGTCCTTGCCCTTGACGACGCCGCCCGACTCGGGCGCCGCGCCGAGCACGACCCTGGTGGGCACGCCGAGGAAGTTGGCCATCAACGCGAAGATCGCCGCGTACTGCTCGTCGTCGCCGACGAGCTGCCGCGCGGCGAGGAACGACGTCAACCGGCCGACGCTGTGCCCCGGCAGGTACTGCGCCTCGTCACCCGCGCCGTCGCTGTACTTGCCGGCCTCGCGCAGGTGCCGCGCAACGGCCATGACCTGCGGCCAGGTGCCGTTGACGCCGTTCGTCCACTGGCCCACGGCGCTCGCCAGGAACGCGGTGAACTCCGGGGCGATGCCTTCGCCGCCGAACGGCGTGGCGTGGCTCGGATCAGGCGAGGGCGGTGGCACGACGGCGTGCGTCGTGTACGTGTCGCCGCCGCGCAGCCGCTGCGGGATCACGCCGGTCGAGGTGTCGAGGTTGTAGCGGAACTGCGCGCCGTAGGACTTGCGCTGCGGGCCGGCGAAGCTGACTCCTGACAGCTGCCCCGCAGTCGGCAGCC
>DASXRA010000264.1:0-1680 GCA_036506855.1 Jatrophihabitantaceae bacterium | reverse complement strand
AGGCTTGCTGCTCGGGGTGGTCGAGGGCTGCACCAATCCGGAAAGCGCCGAGATGCTCGATGACGGCGAGACGTTCGTCTTCGGCAACTGCCGGCTGGATGTCGGCTTCCCGTGGTTCCGTGACGGCCAAGGCCTGGTCTACCTGCAGGGCGAGGCGTTTGTGAGCCGGGCGCGGGTCACCAGGGACGGCAACGTGGTTCTGGAGGAGCGGACGCTGGTCGGCGGGCTCACGACCACGCTCGGCTGCGACATTCTGCGCACCGACACCGAGGCGTTCCCCAGCGGCACCGCGTTCATCGTCGCCGACGGCAAGCCGGTCGCCCGGCCGGACGGTTCGGGCCCCGCCGACGTGCAACCTCACGTGCTCGGGTTCGACCCGATGACCGGCGAGATCCGCGGCAAGATCCCGCTCTGGGCCGGATCGGCGATCGGTGATCGCTTCGAACCCCTGGAGATGCCCAATGGCCTCGCGATCGACAAGGCCGGCAACTTCTACGTCACTGACTGCCCGCACACCAACCCGTCCACCGACCCCGCCGAGCCGCCCCCGGTGTCGCCCGCCGTCTACCGCATACCAGCCGCCGCCCTCGGCCCGCTGGTGCGTAACGAAGCAGGCGCCGCGGACCAGGTGACCCGCGTCGTCATGCCCGGCTATGTCAATGGCTGCGCTGTTTCGCCGGTCGACAGTGTGTGCTGGGGCGTGAGCTGCTCGCCGACCGATCCCGTCGGCGGCGGCGCGTACCGGCTCCCGATCAGCGCCTTCGAGTCTGGCGTTCAGCCGCCGCCGCACTGGCGCGATCTCGGCGAGCTCGACGGCGTGTGCGTCAGTCGGCGGGGCACGGTCTTCGTGACCGCGCCGCTGAAGAACGAGATCCACGCGTTCACCGCCGATGGCGCACACGGGATCGTCACGGCAGACGGGCTGCCGACGCGGATGCCTGCCGATCTCAATGTGGTCTACCCGCGCCACCTCGACGGAGAGCCCGCGCTGATGGTCGCGGACATCATGGTCGGCACACCGCCGGGCGATTGCACGGTGTCTGTGGTGGCGGTCCCTGGGCTCTGAACCGCGCCGCGTTGGAGATCAGTACGCCGGGCGACTGTCTCGCCGCGGGCAACACCCCATAAAAGAGTATACTAATATGCGGCTCGGCGAGGGAGCGAACGTGGGCACGTGGACGTCGGAGGAGGTCCGGCGGGTCTTCGGCGCACAACGCGCGAGCCGGTGGACGCGCAAGAGGAGTACGGCGGACGAGCGTCGCGAGCGGTTGCTCCGGCTGAGGCACGCGGTGCTCCGCTACGCGGACGACGTCGCGCGGGCGCTGAACGCCGATCTGCGCCGGCCGCTCGACGGGCCGGTGCCGTCCGAGGTACGCGTCGTGGTCAAGGACATCGACGACGCGTTGGCTCATCTCGAGGAGTGGATGGCGCCCACCGAGGTGCCGTCGTCGTTCGCTGGCACGACAGCGCACATCCAGTACGAGGCGCGTGGCATCGTGCTGCTGTTCGGCCCGTGGAACTTCCCGTTCAGCCTGGTCTTCCAGCCGCTGGTCGCGATCATCGCGGCCGGCAACACGGCGATCGTCAAGCCGAACGAGCTGTCACCCGCGACCGCCGCCGTGACGTCGAAGTTGATCAAGGAGACGTTCAGCGACGACGAGGTGGCGGTATGCCAGGGCG
>DASXRA010000263.1:0-2214 GCA_036506855.1 Jatrophihabitantaceae bacterium | reverse complement strand
GGCCCAGCAGGCCAAGTTTCGCGAGCGGATCGGGTTCGGCACCGAGGTCATGACCACGTCCGGGCTGTACGGCACGGTCACCGGAGTGAACCCGGACGAGTCGGTGCAGCTGTCCATCGCCCCAGGCGTGGAGGTGAAGTGGGCCGTCGCCGCGCTGCGCGACATCGAGTCCTTGCCGAACCAGTACCGCCAGGGGATCGAGCCGGACGAGGCCGCGCCGGACGAGCGGGACGATCCACCCGGCGAACACCCCGAGCGCTGACCATGCGGCCCACGTGGAAGGCGTTCATCATCACGTCCGTCATACTGTGCCGGATCCGCGTCGCGCGTCCGCGCGAGTAGACGCCGGCTCACCGCACCGGGCGCCGCCCACCCCAGAACGTCGAGGAGACCCACTCCCGTGCCACCACCTGCCGGAACGCTGCGTGTCGGCCAGTACTTCCTGGCGCTGGTCGCCGTCTTCGCCGTGTTGTACGGCCTGGTCTTCCTGCCCGGCCAGCGGCACACGCCCAAGCTCGGCCTCGACCTCGAAGGCGGCAAGCAGGTCATCTTCGAGGCCAAGGCGCCCAAGGGCAAGACGCCGTCGAAGTCGGCCATGAGCGAGGCGCGGCAGATCATGGAGGACCGGGTCAACGGCTCGGGCGTCACCGAGGCCGAAGTGGTCATCCAGGGCAACAACCAGATCGTCGTGTCGATCCCGGGCAAGAACACCCAGGACATCAGCAAGCTGGGTCAGGCCGCCAGCCTGAACTTCCGGCCGCTCGTGATGCCACCGGTGACCGCGCAGGCCACCACGACACCGTCCGCTTCGGCAACGGCGAGCGGCTCAGCGACTGCGAGCGGCGGAGCGGCGACAACCACGCCGGCAACGTCCTCCCCAGCCGCTGCGTCGAGCCCGGCGGCCAGCCCGCAGGCCAACGAGGTGCGTCCGCTCAACGCGCCGTCATCGACGGCGTCGACCACGCCGAAGGCCTCGACCACGCCGAAGGCCTCCGCGACGCCGACGCCCACGGCGTCCGCGACGGCATCGCCGGCGCCGGTCAAGAAGTCTTCCGACCCGTTCAAGGGCATTACGTTCACCGTTCCGCTGGACGAGGCCGCGTACAACAAGCTCAAGCCCGAGCAGCAGCAGGAGTTGAAGGCTCGCATGGCGAGCTACGACTGCCGCACCGACCAGCCCGACGGCATACCCGAACGCAGCAAGTACATGCTCGCCTGCGACAAGAAGGCCGCCGACGCGAGCGCTGTCTACCTGCTCGGCAAGGTCATCGTCCCCGGCACCGAGATCTCCAGCGCCAGCGCCGTGGCACCGAACGTCGGCGGCACCGGCGGCGGCACCGCCGAGTGGACCGTCTCGCTGAACCTGAAGAGCACCGGCCAGGGACAATGGGCGAAGTACACCGGCGCGCACAACACGAACGGCCAGGACACCACGACGCCGATCACGTCGTGCGGTTCCAGCGGCACCCCGTGCGCCGACTACGTCGCGTTCACACTCGACGGCGCCGTCATCTCCGCGCCGTACAACAGGGACGCGATCAACGGGCAGGCCACCCAGATCTCCGGCGGCTTCACCGAGAGCTCCGCCAACCAGCTCGCCAAGCAGCTCAAGTACGGCGCCCTGCCGCTGAGCTTCACCCCGCTGACGAACAGCGACGTGTCCGCGACGCTGGGCACTGCGCAGCTCAAAGCCGGCATGCTCGCCGGTGGCATCGGGCTAATCCTCGTCGTGCTCTACTCGCTGGTCTACTACCGCGCCCTCGGCTTCGTCACGATCGCCTCGCTGCTCGTCTCGGGCGGGCTCACGTTCGGCTGTCTGGTGGTGCTGGGCCGCGAGATCGGGTTCACGCTGACCCTCGCGGGCATCGCCGGCTTCATCGTCGCGGTCGGCATCACGGCTGACTCGTTCGTCGTGTTCTTCGAACGCATGAAGGACGAAGTGCACGAGGGCAGATCCATGCGCGTCGCCGTTCCGCGTGCGTGGGTGCGGGCGCGGCGCACGATCCTGTCGGCAGACACAGTGTCGTTCCTCGCGGCGGCGGTGCTGTACTACTTCGCCGCCGGCGACGTGAAGGGCTTCGCGTTCACGCTCGGCTTGTCCACCATCCTCGACCTCGTCGTCGTGTTCCTGTTCACTCATCCGATCGTGTCGCTGCTCTCGCGCAGTGCGACGTTCGGGTCGGCGCGATTCACCGGCCTCAATGCCGTCCGGGC
>DASXRA010000262.1:0-16559 GCA_036506855.1 Jatrophihabitantaceae bacterium | reverse complement strand
GTTCTCGAAGCCGGGCTTGCCGTTCGGGAAGACCTGCTCGAAGTCCGGCGTACCCAGGTCGAAGGTCTGCGCGAAGAAGGCCAGGTCGTTCGCGGCGGTGGGGCTGCCGAACGAGTCGACGAGCACGATCGTCTGGCCTTCACCCTGCTGCGCCAGCTGGTCGATGCCGTACGCCTGCCGCATCTGCTGCGGCGTCGGGCAGTGCAGGATCGTCGAGACGTTCTGCTCGCTGGGCACCGGACGCTGGCAGGCGACATCGCCGTTGGCGACTTGGCCGGCCGGGACGAATGCGTCGTCCGGGGCCGCGAACGCATAGTGGCTGAGCGGCAATGCCGGGGTTGCCCCGGACGGTGAGCCGGTCACGGCGACCGCGAACGCGGCCAGCCCGATGGTGGCCGCCGCCGCGGCGGTCCACTTGTACGCGCGGGTTCTCCGCATGTGTCGTGCTCCCTTCGCTGCCTGGTCGCGGCAGCTTCCCACAGACGCCATACCGATCGGTCGGCGGTTACCGGCCCGCGCGTCGCCGACGGTTCGCCGCCGCGGCCGGAGACATCTTGGACGACGCAGCGTCGAGTTGGAAAGTTCGCGTTCGCGCCGAATTCGGCGCTGCGTCCTGAGAATCCGGCGAAATCATACTCAATCAGTCAATCGATCGCTTCGACGGGCATGTCGCATCCGCGGCGGCGGACGACGAGGACGAGACCGGCGAAGAGCAGCACCAGGCCGGGAACCACGGACAACCGAAGATGCTGGTGCAGCCACAAGTACGCGACGAGCGCGGCGCCCGGCGTCTCGAACAGCAGCACCAGGCTGACCACGGTCGGGCTGGTCGAGCGCAGGACGACGTTGATCAGGCTGTGCCCGAGCAGCTGCGCGAAGACGGTCACGAGCGCGATCTTGAGCCAAGCGTCGGCCGGGAACCCGACGACGCGCACCCGCCCGACCGCGCAGGCGACCAGCAGCACGACCGCGCAGATCGCGTAGCAGACCGCGGTGTAGGACGCCGTCGACATCCGAGTGCGTGCTCGCGCGCCGATCGTCACGTAAACGGCGGCGGCGGCCCCACCTGCCAGCGCCAGGACGTCACCGGCCAGCGCGCGCGCCGACAGGCCCAGGTCGGCACCGGTGATCAGGACGGCGCCGATCATGGCGACGCCGATGCCGATCCATGCGGCGCGGGGCATCCCGCGCCCGAGCAGCAGGGCGATCAGCCCTGTGAAGACAGGCTGCGTGCACACCAGCCCGGTCGCAGACGCGACGCTTGTCATCGTCAGGCTCGGCACCCACGTCGCGAAGTGGACGGCCAGCGCCAACCCCGCAAGTGCCGCTGTCAGCCATGCGCGTGCGTCCACCCTGCCGCTGCGCAACCCGCGCGGCAACCCGCGCGCGACGAGTACCGAAGCAGCGACTCCGGCGCCGAGGGCGTTGCGCCACAGTGCGATGGCCAGTGCGGGAGCCGCCGTGGCCGCCATCAACGGCCCGGAGAACGACACCCCCGCGACCGCGACGACCAGGAGCAGCGCGTCCGCGCGCGACGGCGCCGCGAGATCATGGTCGATCCGCACGGCATACGGTGGCAGATCGGCCACGATCCGAGGCGAGCAGGGCCTAATCTTCAACCTGTGAGCGCAGCGTCAAGGGTCTTCATCGCCCACCTGGCGGGCATCGGCGTCTTCGACCCGAACGGCGATCAGATCGGACGGGTACGCGACGCCGTGGCGACCCTGCGCATCGGACGCCAGCCGCCGCGCGTCCTCGGCCTGGTCGTCGAACTGCTGCACCGGCACCGGATCTTCGTGCCGATGGGCCGCGTGACCCGCATCGAGAACGACGCCGTCGTCCTGTCGACCGGCACCGTGAACATGAAGCGGTTCGAACGCAGGCAGAGCGAGTTACTCGTGCTCAGCGAGTTGCTCGACCGCGCCGTGACGATCAGCGAGGACGGCCGGCACGTCGAGATCGTCGACGCCGCCATGGAGCAGAACCGCATCAACGACTGGGAGATCACCCGGCTGGCCGTTCGCCGTGGCGGCGCGCGAATCACCCGCCGGCGTGGCGAGCTGTTCCAGGTCGACTGGACCGAGGTCGACGAGCTGTCGCTGTCGGAGTCGAGTCAGGGCACTGACACGTTGCTCGCCGTCCTCGCCGGGATGCGCCCGGCCGACGTCGCTGCCGCCTTCCACGACATGACCGACAAGCGCCGCCGCGAGGTGGCAGCGGGCCTCGACGACGAGCGGCTGGCCGACGTGCTCGAGGAGCTGCCCGAGGACGACCAGGTCAGCCTGCTCACGTCCCTCGAGGACGAGCGCGCCGCCGACGTGCTCGAAGCGATGAACGACGACGACGCCGCGGACCTGCTCGGTGAGATGACAGCCACCGAGCAGGAACGCCTGCTGCGGCTGATGGAGCCGGACGAAGCCGCGCCCGTGCGCCGGCTGATGACCTATGCCGACTACACGGCCGGCGGGCTGATGACCAGCGAGCCGGTGATCCTGCTGCCGGACGCCACGGTGGCCGAGGCGCTCGCTCTTGTGCGCAACCCGGATCTGTCCGTCGCGCTGGCCGCGCAGGTGTTCGTGGTGCGCCCGCCGCAGGCGACGCCCACCGGCAAGTACCTCGGCACCGTTCACATCCAACGGTTGCTGCGCGAGGCACCGTCCACGCTCGTGAGCGGCCTGGCCGACAAGGACCCGGCGGCATTGCGCCCCGACCGCGCGATCACCGAGGTCACCCGCCACCTGGCCACGTACAACCTGGTGGCCGCTCCCGTCGTCGACGAGAACGACCGGCTGCTCGGTGCCGTGTCGGTCGACGACGTCCTCGACCACCTGCTGCCCGACGACTGGCGCGACGCCATGCCGGCCAACCCGGCCAACCCGGCCGAACAGGCAGCGGGTGAGCGCCTTGGCTGACCGCTACGAGCGGCGCGAGCGGCGCGAGCGACGGGACCGCCTCGACCAGCCGCGCATGCCACGCGGCTTGCGCCCACCGCGCATCGACGCCGACGCGTTCGGCGAGGTGTCGGAGCGGATCGCGCGCTATTTCGGGACGGCCCGCTACCTCGCGATCCAGACCGTGTTCGTCATCGCCTGGATCGCGTTCAACGTCGCCGCAGTGACCCTGCGATTCGACCCGTACCCGTTCATCCTGCTCAACCTCGCGTTCTCGACGCAGGCTGCGTACGCCGCGCCGCTGATCCTGCTCGCGCAGAACCGGCAGGCCGACCGCGACCGCATCCAGGCCGAGGCCGACCGCGCGCGCGACGACCGGACGATCGCCGATACCGAGTACCTCGCCCGCGAGATCGCCGCGATCCGCATCGCGATGGGCGAGCTGGTCACCCGCGACTTCCTGCGCTCGGAGCTGATGCGAGCCGACGGCGGCCGCGAAGCGGACTGACTTTCAGACCCGGGGCTCCCAGCTGAAATACCTCGCGGCCACGACGAGGCCGGCCAGCCCCCAGCCGCCGACGACCAGCACGTCGTTCCAGTGAAACCCGGTGCCGAGGAAGCCCGCCTGCATGCCGTCGGCGAAGTGCTTGACCGGGAAGATCCGCGCCACCGACCGGATCCAGCTCGGCGCGTCGTCGCCGAGCGGGATGAAGATCCCGGACAGGAACAGCAACGGCAGGATCGTCGCGTTGACGATCGGCACGGCCGCGTCCTCGTTCGGGATGAGCGGGGTGAGCGCGAAGCCGAGCGCGCAGAAGGTCGCGGCGCCCACGACGAGCACCACCAGGAACCGGACCAGGGTGACGCCGGTCGGGACGTCCGCGTGATAGGCGAGCCGGCCGAACGCGACCGTGATGACGACGAGCAGCACGGCGACGAGCAGGGCGTGCAGGATCCGTGCCGACAGGTACGCAATCGCCGGCAGCGGCGTGCCGTTCGTCCGCTTGAGGATGCCCGCGTCGCGCTGGACGGACAGGCTGACCGCGATGTTGTTGTAGCACGCGGTGATCACGGCGAACGTCGCCATCGCCGCGACGTAGTAGGTGGACTCGTCGACCTGCCGCCCGCCCAGGCGTACCTCGTCGTTGCCGAGCAGGGCGGTGAAGATCACCAGGAACATCAGCGGGAACGCGAACGTGAAGAACGCCGCCGTCGGATTGCGCCAGAACGCCTTGTTGACGTAGCGCACCTGGGACAGCGTCAGCGCCGCCGTGCTCATTGCGATCCGTCCGTCAACTGCAGGTAGATGTCCTCGAGCGACGGCCGGACGATCTGCAGGTCGTCCAGCGACACGCCGTTCTCGATCGCCCAGCCGCTGAGGCGGTGCAGGGCGCGAGCTATGTCGTCCGGGACGAGCTCCACCGCGCCGTCGGCGGCCACGCCGAGGTCGGCCGGTGGCTGAACGCCTGCCGGCACGCGATAGCGCACGATCGCCCGGGCCGTGTCGCGCCCACCGAGCGTGGCCGGGTCGCCGGCCGCGACGATCCGCCCGCCCGCGACGATGGCGACGCGGTCGGCGAGGTGCTGCGCCTCGTCCATGTAGTGGGTGGTCAGCAGCACGGTCTTGCCCATCTCGGCGAGGCTCTTGACCACGTGCCACGCCTCGTGCCTCGCCGACGGGTCGAAACCGGTTGTCGGCTCGTCCAGGAACAGCAGTTCCGGATCGCCGGCCAGCGCGATCGCGACGTCCAGGCGACGCTGCTGGCCGCCGGACAGCCGCACGACCCGGCTGTCGTGCTTGCCGGCCAGCCCGACGACGTCGATCACCTCGTCGACCGGACGCGGATGCGGGTAGCAGCGCGCGTACATCGCGATCGTCTCGGCCACGGTCAGGTAGCGATCGACCCCGGTGGACTGGAGCACGATCCCGATCCGCGCCTTGAGCTGGGCGCGGTCACGCCCCGGGTCGAGGCCCAGCACGGTGACCTCGCCGCTGTCCCGGCGCCGGTAGCCCTCGAGGATCTCGACGGTGGTCGTCTTGCCGGCACCGTTCGGTCCGAGCAACGCGAAGACGTCGCCGGACGCTATGTCGAAGTCGATGCCTGCGACGGCGTGCACGTCGCCGTAGGACTTGACCAGTCCGCGTACTCGCACCGCCTCGCCACCGGCCACATCGCCTCCTCACGCGTCGGGACGTGAGGCACACTAGCGGCGGTCAGGCCAGGCGGATCAGGGCCGCGGTGAGCGCCGCGGCGACGACGACCAGCAGGAACGGTGCCCGGCGCCATACCGCGAAGGCACCCACCCCGAAGCCGGCCAGCCGCGCACCGTCCACGTGGATGTGCCGCCCGTCGCCGAACCCCTGCACGACGATGAGCGCGACGAGCAACGCCACGGGGAACAACTCGACGAGCCGGCGCACTCGCGGCTGATCGAGCACACGCGAAGGCACCAGATAGCCGGCGAGCTTCAATGCGTAGCAACCGGCGCAGGTGGCGATGACGAGCGCCCAGAGGTTCATCGCGATCCGGCGAGGAGCAGGGCGGCGCAGGCGGCGAGCACCGGAATGCCAGGCGGCGTGAACGGGATGAGCGCCAGCGCGATCACGCCCGCACCGACCGCGACGCGACGCTCGACCGCACCAGCACGCAGCCGGGGAGCCAGCAGCGCGAGGAACGCCGCCGGGATCACCGCGTCGAGGCCGAACTTCGCCGGATCACCGAGGGCACGCGCTCCGACCGCGCCGATCGCCGTGGCGGTGTTCCAGACCACGAAGCATCCGGCGAACGTGGTCCAGAACGCCAGCCGGCCGAGCGACGGATCGCGACGTACGACGGCCATCGCGGTCGTCTCGTCGATGGTGCCCTGGGCGACCACGAGCCGCCGGACGCCGCGTGGGCGCAGCAACGGCGCGAGCCGCATCCCGTACAGCGTGTTCCGGGCGCCGAGCAGCAGCCCGCTGCCCAGCGCCGCAGCGAGCGTGCCGCCGCTGCTGACCACGCTGATGACCGCGAACTGCGTGCCTCCCGTGAACGCCAGCAGCGAGAGCAGCATGGTCTGCAGCGTTGAGAGGCCGGCGGCCGCCGAGGCGACGCCGAAGGCCACACCGAACGAGCCGGCAGCCAGGCCGACCCCGAGCGAGTCACGGACTACCGCGCGGCTGCTTTCCGATTCCACGACCCGACGCTAGGCACGGGGCACATTGGATTCTTGAACGATCCTGCGCTCTCGGGCGTAACGCCCCGGCGGGACGCCGGTGTGGCGCCGGAACTGCCTGGACAGATGGGCCTGATCGGCGAAGCCGACCTCGAAGGCTGTCGACGCGACGTCGGCGCCGCCGGCCAGCAGGGCCCGCGCCCGGTCGATGCGGCACTGCGTCAGGAACGCGTGCGGGGGCATCCCGACATGGCGCTTGTAAGCGCGGATCAGCGCGAACGGGCTGCAGCCGGCCAGCTCGGCCAGTTCGTCGAGGCTCGGCGGGCTGACGAGTCGATCGCGCAACACGGCAGCTGTCTCGGCGACGCGCCGCTGGCCGGCGTCCGGCTCGGCCGGGCCTGCGTGCGCCGTCCGGGCGTAGCGCCGCACCACCAGGCCCAGCGCCGAGCGAGTGAGCTCCGAGGACGCCAGCCGGTCGCCGGACGCCGCCGCGGCGTGGGCGCGGAGCAGCGCAGCAGCGACATGCGGATCGTCGACGGTGCACTGCGGGAAGGTCGGCAGCCCATCGGCGCCGAGGTCGCGGGCGACCGATCGCATTAGGTCGACGTCCGGGTAGAGCACCTGGTACCGCCAGCCGCCCGGGTTGCCCGCTTGGCCGGTGTGCACGATGTCGGGGTCGACCATCGCGACGGTGCCCGGCCCGGCATGGTGCCGGGTGCCGCGGAGGTCGAACGCCTCCAAGCCGTGCGTGATGACGGCGATCGCGTACTGCGGATGCCGGTGGCGTCCGAACGCGTACGTGACGTAGCGCGCGTGCAGCAGGTCCGTGCCCGGGAAGGTCGGATGCGGCCAGTGCCGGGCACGTTCCACGGCGGACACGGTCAACTGTCGTCCGCGTCGGCGCAGGCGGGATCGGCGGCGACGTCGGCGTCGAGGCGTCCGAGCAATCCGTCCAACGTCCGTAGCTCGTCGTCGGTGAACTTCGACAGCCAGTACGCCTGGACGCCGGAGAGGTGGGTCGGAGCGGCGTGGCGCAGCCGGTCGAGCCCGGCTGGGGCCAGCACCGTGTACAGCCCGCGGGCGTCGCCGGGATAGGGCTCACGGGTGACCAGCCCCTCGGCCTGCAAGCGATCGACGAGCCGGGTCAACCCCGAGCGCGACAGCAGAACCTTGTCGGCCAGGTCGGCCATTCGCAGCCGGCGCTCCGGCGCCTCGGCGAGCTGCAGCAACACGTCGTACCAGCTCAATGGCATGCCGGTGGCAGCCACCAGATCACGTTCGAGCTGACGCAGGACCGAGCTGTGCGTACGCAGGAAAGCGCGCCACACGTCGATGCGCCAGTCGGCGGCGCGAATCGGCGAGCTCACGCGGGTCACAGCGAAATCCTAGTGGCGAGACCGGCCCGTACCATCGCAGTTGTGGCACATCCCAGTAACGACGAGCTGATGGCAGCGCTCGCGACGGTTCTCGATCCCGAAATCCGCAAGCCGATCACCGACCTCGGCATGGTGTCGTCCGCAGACGTCGCCGAAGACGGCCGCGCGCGGATCACGGTGCTGCTGACCGTGCCAGGTTGCCCGATGAAGGAGCAGCTGACCCGCGAAGTCACCGCGGCCGTCGGCCGGCTCGACGGCATCACCGGCGTCGACGTCAACCTCGGTGTCATGACCGACGCGCAGCGCGGTGCGTTGCAGCAGCAGCTGCGCGGTGACGCGCCGGCCAACGAGATCCCGTTCGCCCAGCCGGGCTCGCGCACCCGGGTCTACGCGGTCGCGTCCGGCAAGGGCGGCGTGGGCAAGTCGTCGGTCACGGTGAACGTCGCCGTCGCGCTCGCTCAGCGCGGGCTGTCGGTGGGCGTGCTGGACGCCGACATCTACGGCTTCTCTGTGCCGCGCATGCTAGGCGTCACCGGTCGGCCGACCCAGGTCGAGCAGATGATCATGCCGCCGGTGTCGCACGGGGTGCGGGTCATCTCGATCGGCATGTTCACCCCGGGCAACACGGCCGTCGTCTGGCGCGGGCCGATGCTGCACCGCGCGTTGCAGCAGTTCCTCGCGGACGTGTTCTGGGGCGACCTGGACGTCTTGCTGATGGACCTGCCTCCCGGCACCGGCGACATCGCGATCTCGGTGGCCCAGCTCGTCCCGTCCGCGGAACTGCTCGTAGTCACGACGCCGCAGGTCGCCGCGCGCGAGGTGGCCGAGCGAGCCGGCTCGATCGCGCTGCAGACCCACCAGCAGATCGTCGGCGTGGTCGAGAACATGAGCTGGCTGCAGCTGCCCGACGGGTCGCGCATGGAGCTGTTCGGCAGTGGTGGCGGCCAGGCAGTGGCTGACTCGCTCGCCGCGTCCACCGGGACCCGCGTGCCGCTGCTGGGTCAGGTGCCGATCGACCAGCACGTACGCGAAGGAGGCGACGAGGGCGTCCCGGTCGTGCTGAGCGATCCGGACTCACCGGCCGCGCAGGCCTACCGATCCGTCGCGGAGGCGCTTGCCGAACGGCAGCACAGCCTGATCGGGCGCTCACTCGGCCTGAGCGCGGTTCCGCACTAGCTCACTTGTTGACCGGCCGCGAACTCGGCCAGGCTGGCGAGCACCTGGTCCGGCGGCACCGCCGCCCAATCCAGCTCGCCGCGACCGGTCGCCCCGCTGAGAACGAGGACGGCGTCGAGTCCGGCGCGTTTCGCGCCCGCGATGTCGGCGTCGAGATGGTCCCCCACCACAGCGATCCGCTCGCAACCGGCCAGCGATTCACGCGCGATGTCGAAGACGAGTGGCTCGGGCTTGCCGACGACGGTGGCGGTGACGCCTGAGGCGACTTCGATCGCCGCGAGGATCGCACCCGTCGCCGGTCGCAGCCCGTCGCTCGTCGGGAAGACGGCGTCGCGGCCGGTCGCGTACAGCGGCGCTCCGTTGCCCACCGCCGCCGTCGCTGCCCGCAGGTCGGCATAGCTGAACCCCTCGTGCCCACCGACGACGACCACGTCAGCCTGCAACGCCATGGGCGACGGCACGACGCGGAGCCCGACGTGCCGGATCTCGTCGGCGAGTGCGGCCGACCCGACGACGAGCACGCCGCAACCGACGAATCGCTCCTGCGCCGCCAGCGAGCGCGCCAGGGCGGCGGCAGAGGTCAGCACATCCGCCTCCGTCGCCGGGATACCGACCGCCGTGAGCCGCCCTGCCTGCTCGGCCCGCGAACTCTGCGGGTCGTTGGTGAGGAACAGGACCCGCGTGCCGGCTGCGCGGAGCGCCGCGATCGCGTCGACCGCACCGTCGATCGGCCGGCCGCTGAGCCAGACGACGCCGTCCAGGTCGACGATCACGCCGTCGTACCCGACGGTGGGCGCTTCGATCTCCGGCGTTGCCTTGGCGTGGCCGTTGCCGCCCAGGATCGTGCCCAACACGGCGGTGTAGTCACGCTCGCCCGAGCCGGCCCGCTCGGCGTCGGCCAGCCAGGTCCCTGCGGCATTCGCGACGCGCAGTTCGACGTGCGCCGTGGCCGCCGCGTCCGTGACCAGCTCGGCGTCCTTGCGGGCGAGTGCGAGCGGGAAGCGCGGCGGGTACTCACCGGCGGCAATCGCGTCCCGGCGCCGGTCGGCCTGTGCGGCCAGCGGTGTCGCCGCGAGAACGTCGTAGGCCATGTCGTCGGACAGCCCGAGCGCGCGGGCCAGGGCCAGCGCCTCGCCCAGACTGGCCAGCGTCGCGAACAGCGTGGCGTTGGCGACCAGCTTGCACGCTGCACCGGAGCCGAGCGCGCCGACGTGGCTCACACAGCCCAGCTCGGACAGGACCGGCTGCACCCGCTCGACGAGCGAGTCAGGACCGCCGAGGAATATCCGCAACGAGCCGGCGTCCGCCTCGCCGATGCTGCCGAGCACGGGCGCGTCCAGCAGGGTGACTCCGGGCGGCAACGCCGCGGCGAGCCACACGATCCCGGCCGGTCCGACCGTCGACATCTCGACCACGGTCAGCGACGCGCTCGCGCCCGCGGCGATGCCGTCCGGGCCTTCGGTCACTGATCGCAGCGCGCGCAGGTCGGCCACCATGGTGATCAGGATCTCGACCCGGGCCGCGACCTTCGCCGGCGTCGCCGCCGCGTCCGCGCCCAGATCGACGAGCGGCGCCGTGCGCTGCGGTGAGCGATTCCAGACGACGACCTCGTGGCCGGCGTCGATCAGGCGGCCGGCAATGCGGCTGCCCATGCCCCCAAGACCGATGACACCGACCGCCGTCACGCGGCACTCGCCCGCGCGGCCCCTGACACGAGCCACGAACTGCGCACGAGTCGCCGAATTGCCACGACTGGAGAATCTCACACTGGCTGCAACATCGCGCCTCAGACCGCTGAGAGCGCTCGCATACTTCGCAATGCGGGCCTTGTCTCGACGATCTTCACCTGATTGAGTGCACTATGCTCAAGTCTCCTGGGTCGGATCCGCTCAATGGCCAGGACCAGCGAAATGCCAGGCTCTACCTGACCGGTCTGACCGCCTCGCTGCTGGGCGACTCCGCGATGACCCTGGTCGCCGGCATCTGGGTGAAGTCCCTGACCGGCAGCAACTCGGCAGCAGCCCTCGTCTCGGTCGGCATCTACGCCCCGTCGCTGCTCGCGCCCGTTGCCGGGCTCGTCGCGGACCGGGTTCGCCGGCGCCGGCTGGTGCTGGCCAGCAATGTGGCGATGGCCGCCGTGATGCTGACCCTGCTCGGCGTCGACCGGGCATCGCGCGTGTGGCTGATCTACGCGGTGATGACGTGCTACGGCGCTGGCCTGGCGCTCATCGACCCGGCAGAGAACGCGCTGTTCGCGATCATGCTGGACGACGACGCGCGAGCTCGGCTCAACGGGCTGCGGATGACCCTGCAGGAGGGCTGCAAGCTCATCGCGCCGCTCGCCGGCGCCGGGCTGTTCGTGGCGATCGGTGGCGGCTGGGTCGCCGCCCTGGACGCGGCGACCTTCGGCGTCGCCGCCGTGGCGGTGGCGATGCTGCGCGTGCACGATCCGCGACCGCGCCCGTCCGAGCAGCACTGGCGAGCTGAGCTGTCGGCCGGCGCGCGGCACACCTGGCGGGTCCGCGAGCTGCGCACCGTCGTCGGCACCGCGGCGATCGCCGTGTTCGTTTCCGGGATCGCCTTCGTCGCGATGTACGCGATGGCCGACGCACTCCATCGCTCGCTGGCATTCCTCGGCGTCTTCACCAGCGTGTACGGGTGCGGCGCGATCATCGGCGGGCTCGCCAGCACGCGGGTGATGCGCCGGTGGGACGAGCGCCGGCTGGCGGCCCTGGGCATGGTCAACGGGACAGTGGGCTACCTGCTGCTGGCCGCGCCGTGGCTGCCGCTCGCGCTGACGGGCAGTTTCGTGCGCGGATTCGCGCTGCCCTGGGCCGTCGTGGCGGCGTACACGCTGGCGCAGCGGCTCACCCCGGCCAACCTGCAGGGTCGCGTCTCTGCGGCGCTGAGCTTCACCGTGTTCGCCACCCAGCCGCTCGCGCAAGCGCTGGGCGCCGCGTTGATCGGGTACGCCGACTACCGGCTGCTCTATGCGGGTGCCGCGGCGGTTAGCATCGCCTGCGCGGCCGTTCTGTGGCGGGGCACGGGCCGCTAGGTGGCGTCCTCGTCGAACGGCGCCTTGTCGCCGCGGCCGAGGGGCTGCTGGGCCGGCGGGCGCGCCGCCGCGGGAGCATCAGCCGGTGCGTCGTCTCGCGGGACGTCCACTACCTCGTCGTCGTCGCCGAGCAGCGCCCGCTGGATGGCCGTGCGCGGGTTGAGCGAGCGCAGTTCGCGCAGCGAGTCGAGGCCGACGTCGGCGAACTCCGGGCCGAGCTCGTTCTTGAGCTGGCTGCGTGCTCCGGTGGCCATGTCGCGTAACTGCCGGATCATTCGTGCCGCGTCGCGGGCTACGCCGGGTATGCGGTCCGGGCCGAGCACGATGATGCCGACGAGCGCCAGCACCACCAGTTCCAGCGGCCCGATGTTGAACACGGCTTACCTCAATCCGAACCCAGGGTGACGGTGACGGCGGATTGCTTTGCGCTGTTGTCACGATAGAAGCGAACCTTGACCTTGTCACCGGGCCGGTGATCCTGGACGGTGACGGCCAACTGCTCGCGCGAGTCGATCAGTGTCGTGTCGATGAGCGTGATGACGTCTCCGGCCTTGAGCCCGGCCTGGTCGGCAGGCCCCTCGGGCACGACCTGCACGACGTATGCGCCGTCGCGCAGGCCGGTGGTCGAGCTCTTCGCCTGCAAGCCGATCGAGGCGTGCTTGACCGTGCCGGTGTGGATGAGCTCCTCGGCGATGGTCCGCGCGCCGTTGATCGGTATGGCGAAGCCGAGCCCGACACTGCCGTTCGCGCCGCCCTGCAGCACAGACGGTGACACCGCCGCCGTGTTGATGCCGACGACCGCGCCGGTGGCATCGACCAGGGCACCGCCGGAGTTGCCCGGGTTGATCGCGGCGTCGGTCTGGATGGCGTCGATGACCGCATCGGTGTCGCTGCCCTCGCCGGAGACCGGCACCGGACGGTCGAGCGCCGACACGATGCCGGTGGTGACTGTTCCGCGCAAGCCGAGCGGCGAGCCGATCGCGATGACCGGGTCGCCGACGGCCAGCTTGGCGGAGTCGCCGAGCGCAGCGACGGTGAGCTTGGACCGCTCGACCTTGATCACGGCGAGATCGGTCTTCGGGTCGCGGCCGACGACCTTCGCCGTCAGCCGCGACTTGTCGCCGAACGTGACCCAGATGTCGCCCTTATTCGTGGCCGCGTCGGAGATGACGTGGTTATTCGTCAGGATGTAGCCGGCCTTCTGGACGACGATGCCGGCGCCCACGGCGTCGAGCTCGGACGTGTGCTCCTGGATCGACACGACCGCGGGCGACACGCGCTGCGAGATCTCGGCGATCGACCCCGGCGGACGATTGGCCGCTGTGCCGACCTTGGCGAGCGTGATGTCGCCGTTGTGCAGGACGCCGTGCGCGCGAGTCGCGAACCAGTAGCCGGCTCCCCCGCCCAGGGTGCCCGCGACGAGCGCGACGATCAGCGCGAACAGCAATGCGCTGAGCCCGAAGCGCCCACCACGCACGGCCGGCGCGGGTTCCTCGGCGAGATCCTCCTCGGGCGGCGGGAGCTCGTCGTCGGTCTGCTCGGTGTCCTCGTCCGGCCAGACCTGTGCCGGGCGTCCGCCGCTGAAGACCGCCGGGCGGCCGAGCCAGAACGGCGACCGGGGATCACGCCAGGGGTCGCGCCGCGCATCGGGCTTCCACCACGGCGACTCGGGCTTGTGCAGCTCCGGGAAGATACGACTGCCCGGCTCCGGATCGAAGGCGCCAGCGGCGTCCGGGCGACCGTAGTCGCGCGTCAGTCCCGGGTGGACCGGCGGTGCTACCGACCGATGCGACGGCGGGATGCGCTCGCCGGGCAGCGGGGCGAACTCGGCGTTCGAGCCCGCGGGCCGGCCGAACTCGGCACGGTCCTCGGGCGAGACGGTAGGCGGAGGCGGGCTGTAGAGCGCCTCGGCCTCGCGTGGCGCGAACGGCCCGTCGACGTCGGACGGGCGGGCGAACGCGCCATCGTCGGAACCGCTGTCGACCGGTTCGCGCTGGCTTTCGTCCTCGACGCTCATGCCCTGCCGGTCCTCCTCGCGGTCAGTGTCGAGTCTGCCTCAGCACGCTGCGAGAAGGCCAATTGCCCGGTCTCAGCGAGGAGTGACCAGGCGCGCGCCCGCCGCCGGCTGCTGGTAGAAGCCGAGGTTCGGGTTGAACACCGCCGGGCTGACCTGCGCCGGAGCGCCGGGGGCGGCCGGCACATCGCGTCCCGTGCCGCCCGCAGTGGCGACCGCGATGCCCGCCGCGCCGAGCGCCACGACCGCGGCGGCCGCGGTGAGCAGGCCATACGGGCGGTGGCGCCGGTCGACGCTCATCGTGTGCGGCGTCGGCGGCTCGGGCTCGACGGTCGGCGTGCCGAAGGCGGCGAACACCGCCGAGCCGTCCGGGTCGAGCGCGAGCGGGCACTGGTTGAGCGGCGTCGTCGACGGCACGGCGCGCAGCCGGTCGAGCAGGCCGAACGGAAGCGACGGTGCGACAGCGCTGCGCAATGCCCAGACGGCCTCGCGCTGGACGGACACCGCGTTCGAGCACTCGGCGCATTCGGCGAGGTGCCGGGCCGCCCGGTGCCGCGCGCTCACGCCGAGCGCGCCGTCGGCGAATGCGGCGACGGCTTCGTCGGTCAGGTGCTGCGCCGGCAGGCTCGGGAGGCTCACTGCGGACTGCCCCCGGCAAACTCGGAGAACCCGGTCGGCTCGCCGAACTCGGCGAGCTCGGCCGCGCCGGGCTCGGCCGGGCGGGTTCCCGGCGCGCGGTGGGCCAGCGCCTCGCGCAGCAGCACACGGCCGCGGTGGATGCGTGATCGCACCGTGCCGACCTTGATGCCGAGCGTCGCGGCGATCTCCTCGTAGGACAGGCCCTCCAGGTCGCACAGCACGACGGCCGCACGGAAGTCGGCGGGCAGCGCGTCCAGTGCCTCTTGGACCTCGGGGTCGAGGTGCATCTCGGCGTAGGCCTGCTCGGGGCCGGCCGCGTTGGAGGCCAGTCGGTCGCCGGCGTCGTCGGGGAGCGCATCGAAGCGGATGCGCTGGCGCCGGCGCACCATGTCGAGGAACAAGTTCGTGGTGATGCGGTGCAGCCAGCCCTCAAACGTGCCTGGCGTGTACTCGGCCAGGGACTTGAAGACCCGGACGAACGTCTCCTGGGTCAGATCCTCGGCGTCGGCGCGGTTGCCCGACAGGCGGTAGGCGAGCCGATAGACCCGATCGGCGTGCTCGCGCACCACCTCGTCCCACGTGGGCGGCACCCACACGGCGGCTTGAGTCACGATCTCTCCTACCCTGCCCAGACGGTTTGCTGATCGGGTCCAGGCAACCAGTATCCGCTGTGCCCCGGGGAAACGCCTCAGCGTTCCCTTACGTTCCCGGGGCCTGTCATGCGAGACTCTCTTTGATGCAGCTAATTACGCACTGTATGTCGGGGAGGTGCTGGCTGTGACGCTGTGGATCGTCGTCGGGGTGCTTTCGATCACGGTGCTCGGATTCGTCTGCTCGTGGGTGCTCAATGCCCGCGGCGGGCTCGAGCCGGCCCATCCGACCGACCGGGGGAAACCGGCGGTCCCGGACGACGACCCGCGCGGGTTGGCGACCCGACGGCACGGGAGCGGCTGATCGCCAAACCCGGTCCCTAGTCTGGCGGCGTGCATCGATACACGCCTGACGACGACGTCACCGCCCGGGCACTCGCCGAGTACTGCTTGTGGCGCCTGGAGATCAACGCCCCGCTCGACCGCCCGGCGACGCCGGCCGAGCTCGAGGCGCTCGCCGGCGCGACGATCACGGAGAAGGGCGTCGGCGGCGCCGAGGCGATGCGGATCTGGGCCGACGTGCTCGCCCCGACATGCCTGTCGGTCGACCACCCGCGCTACCTGTCCTTCATCCCGAGCGCCCCGACGAAGGCGGCGGCAGCGTTCGACATGGTGGTCGGTGCGTCCAGCGTCTACAGCGGTTCCTGGCTCGAGGGATCCGGTGCCGTGTACGCCGAGAACCAGGCGCTGCGCTGGCTGGCCGATCTCGCCGGCCTGCCGCGGACGTCGGGCGGCGCATTCGTGCAGGGCGGGACGATCGGCAACTTGTCGGCGCTGGTCGCCGCCCGCGAGGCCGCGTTCGAGCACCGGGGCCGCCGTCCCGAGCGGTGGGCCGTCTGCGTCACCGGCGAGACCCACTCGTCGGTCAAGCACGCGCTCCGCGTCGTCATGGACGTGGAGATCGTCGAGGTGCCCGGCGACGAGCGCGGCCGGATGACCGGCGAGGCGTTGCAGTCGGTGGTCGAGTCTTTGCCGGACGAGCAGCGCGAGCAGATATTCGCGGTCGTCGCCACCGCCGGGACGACCAACCTCGGCGTCGTCGACGACATCGCGGGCATCGCCGAGGTCGCCAGCGGGCACGGCTGGTGGCTGCACGTCGACGGCGCGTACGGCGGCGCGGGGCTGGCCGCGCCCAGCGTCCGGCACCTCTTCGACGGCATCGAGGCGGCTGACTCGTTCATCGTCGACCCGCACAAGTGGCTGTTCGCGCCGTTCGACGCGTGCGCGCTGATCTACCGCGACCCCGTGCTCGGCCGGGCGGCGCACACGCAGCGCGCGAGCTACCTCGACGCGGTCAACGTCGAGGGCGAGTGGAACCCGTCCGACTACGCCGTCCAGCTCAGCCGGCGGGCGCGTGGGCTGCCGTTCTGGTTCTCGCTCGCCCTGCACGGCACGGCCGCCTACCGCGACGCGGTCGAGCAGACGCTGTCGATCGCCCGGGCCGGGGCCGAGCTCATCCGGTCGGCGCCGCACCTGAACCTCCTCGTCGAACCGGACCTCAGCGTGCTCATCTTCGAGCGCCTGGGCTGGGACGCCGCCGACTACGACCGGTGGAGCGCGCGCCTGCTCGACCGGCAACTGGCGTTCGTCACGCCCACCCGC
>DASXRA010000261.1:0-12747 GCA_036506855.1 Jatrophihabitantaceae bacterium | reverse complement strand
CCGGATCTTGGAGCCATGCGTATAGGCAGCCAGCGCCTTGGAAAGCTTCGGGATCTCGTCAAGGGCCCCCGCGCTAGACGGTATGACGTGACCGCTTCGTGGTGAGGTGGTTGCGGGCCGGGGCCTCGCTCACGCAGGTTCGTGGGTTGCTGGGCAGGGGCTGCCTGCTCGGCCTATCCGACATACGTGTGGAGGCCCCGGTGCTTGGTGAGCGTACGAGTGTTGGCCTGGACGTGCACGCGCGTTCGGTCGCTGCGGCGGCGATCGACGGCGCGACCGGCGAGCTGGTGCAGGCGCGGTTGACGCCGTCGCATGATCAGATCCGGTCCTGGATCGCCGATCTGGCCGGCCCGGTCGCGGTGACCTATGAGGCCGGCCCGACCGGGTTCGGGTTGTATCGGGCCCTGACCGCGGTCGGCGTGCGGTGCGTGGTCGCGGCGCCGTCGAAGCTGCAACGCCCCTCGGGTGATCGGGTCAAGACCGATGCGAAAGACGCGGTGCATCTGGCCCGGCTGCTGCGCCTGGGCGAGGTCACGCCGGTCGCGGTGCCCAGCGTCGATCAGGAGGCCGCACGGGATCTGGTACGGGCGCGAGAGGACTGCCGCGGTGATCTGATGCGGGCCCGACACCGGGTCTCGAAACTGCTGCTGCGTCAGGGCATCGTCTACTCCGGCGGACATGCATGGACCGGCGGGCACGACACGTGGCTGCGCCGTCAGCACTTCGACAACCGGGCCACCCGGTTGACCTTCGAGTCCGACTACGAAGCCGTGCTGACGGTCAAGGCTCGCCGCGACCGCCTCGACACGGCCATCAGCGAGATGGCCACCGACAGCGAGTTCACCCCACTCGTGCGGCGCCTGGCGTGCCTGCGAGGCGTGTCGATACTGACCGCGTTCGCGCTCGCCGTCGAGATCGGCGACTGGCACCGCTTCACCGGCAACAGCATCGGCTCGTTCGTCGGCCTGGTGCCTTCCGAGTACTCCTCCGGTGCCAGCCGCGTGCAGGGCTCGATCACCAAGACCGGCAACACCCACGCCCGCCGACTACTCGTCGAAGCCGCCCGGCACCACCGCGGCCCCTACCGGCCCGGCAAGACCATGCGCGACCGGTGGGAACTCGCCCCACCCGCAGCACGGGCCCGCGGCGACGCCGGCAACCGACGGCTACACCAGCGCTGGATCACCTTCAACCTGCGCCGCAAACGACCCGTGATCGCCAACGTCGCCATCGCCCGCGAACTCGCCGGCTGGTGCTGGTCCCTGGCCATCATGGACTGACACCCCACACAGACCACTTCGTCGCCGCAGACGGTGGTAGCAGCACGTGGAGCGACCCGCGACTCAACTATGAGCAGCCCGGCCTACGGCCCGGCCACGCTCGACCCTAGACACGCGGCCCGCTCCTGCCGAACACCGTCCAGCGGTAACCAACCCGCGCATATCAGTCTGACCGCGCGTCGCCAACGACACGCTCACCATCACGACGCAGCGACGAAGCCGAGGCGCCCGCGGGACTCAACCCCCGCGGGCGCCTCACCTTGCCCCCTGACAACCCAGCACTACATATCAGTTGAGCAGCTGGCGGGCCATGACCATGCGGTTGATCTGGTTGGTGCCTTCGTAGATCTGGGTGATCTTGGCGTCGCGCATCATGCGCTCGACTGGGAAATCCTTGGTGTAGCCGTACCCGCCGAAGAGCTGGACGGCGTCGGTGGTCACCGACATCGCGGTGTCAGAGGCGAAGCACTTGGCCGCGGCGGACATGAACGTCAACCCCGGCTCGCCGCGCTCGGCCCGACCGGCGGCGGCGTAGATGAGCTGCCGGGCCGCCTCGGTGCGCATCGCCATGTCGGCGAGCATGAACTGCACCCCTTGGAACTCGGCGATCGCGCGGCCGAACTGTTCGCGCTGCTTCACGTACGCGACGGACGCGTCGATCGCGCCTTGCGCGATGCCCAGCGCCTGCGCGCCGATCGTCAGACGGGTGTGGTCGAGCGTGGCGAGCGCGGTCTTGAAGCCCGTGCCAGGCTCGCCGACGATTCGGTCGGCCGGGATCGTGCAATCGGAGAAGTAGATCTCGCACGTCGGCGAGCCCTTGATGCCGAGTTTGCGCTCCTTCGGGCCGACCGAGAACCCCGGGTCGTCGCGGTGCACGACGAATGCCGAGATCCCGCGCGGTCCCGCCGACGGATCGGTCACCGCCATCACCGTGTAGTACGTCGAGACACCGGCGTTGCTGATCCAGCATTTCGTGCCGTTCAGCACCCAGTGGTCACCGTCGAGCACGGCCCGCGTCCGCATGGCCGCCGCGTCCGACCCGGCCTCACGCTCGGACAGCGCGTAGCTGAACATCGCCTCGCCGGCGGCCACCGGCGGCAGCACCTGCTTCTTGAGATCCTCGGACGCGGCGAGCAGCAGCGGCATCGTGCCGAGCTTGTTGACTGCCGGGATCAGCGACGAGGACGCGCACGCCCGGGCGACCTCTTCGATCACGATGGCGGTCGCGATCGCGTCCGCGCCGGCGCCGCCGTACTCCTCGGGAATATGCACCGCGTGGAAGCCGGCGCGCACCAGGGCGTCGAGCACGTCGAAAGGGAACTCGGCGGTCTCGTCGATCTCCGCGGCACGCGGCGCGATCTTGTCGTCGGCCAGTTCGCGCACGGCCTGGCGCAGCATCACGTGCTCGTCGGAGAGCCGGTAGACGTCGAAGTCGGGCATGACGTGATGGTAGGACGTCCAACTAGTGCGCGCGGACGGCACGCGCCGCTAGGCTCGCTGTCGAGCCGTGACTGGCGTGTTCGTAAGGTGGGTCCAACCACCGGGGAGCGGCTCGCAGTAACTGCCGCGCGCCTGGGCCTTCTGACCAGACAGCGGAGGCGCGCCATGACCCAGATCGGCAACCTGACCCAGTTCGATGCGGACGCGGCGTCCGCGGCATATCGCAATGCCCTGCAGGTGATCGCCGCGGTCGAACCCAACGTCGCCGACGCAATCGGCCAGGAACTCGCCGACCAGCGCGGCTCACTCAAGCTGATCGCCAGCGAGAACTATGCGTCGCCGGCCGTGCTGCTCACCATGGGCAACTGGCTCTCCGACAAGTACGCCGAGGGGACGATCGGGCACCGCTTCTACGCCGGCTGCCAGAACGTCGACACCGTCGAGCGCCTCGCCGCCGACCACGCCACGGCGCTGTTCGGCTCCCCGCACGCGTACGTCCAGCCGCACTCGGGCATCGACGCCAACCTCGTCGCGTTCTGGGCCGTGCTCGCGCAGCGCATCGAGACGCCCGCGCTGGCCGCCGCGGGAGCCCGGCAGGTCAACGAGCTCTCCGAGGACGACTGGGCGAAGCTGCGCAGGGCGTTCGGCGACCAGCGCATGATCGGCATGTCGCTCGACGCGGGTGGGCATCTCACGCACGGCTTCCGGCCCAACATCTCCGGCAAGATGTTCCATCAGACGTCCTACGGCACGGACCCGACGACCGGCCTGCTGGACTACGACGAGGTGCGCCGGCTGGCCCGCGAGTTCAAGCCCCTGATCCTGATGGCCGGCTACTCGGCCTACCCACGCCGCATCGACTTCGCCACGATGCGCGATATCGCCGACGAGGTCGACGCCACGCTCGTCGTCGACATGGCGCACTTCGCCGGCCTCGTGGCCGGCAAGGTGTTCACCGGCAACTTCGACCCGGTGCCGTTCGCCCACGTCACCACGACCACTACGCACAAGTCACTGCGGGGCCCGCGCGGCGGCATGGTGCTGTGCCAGCCCGAGTTCGCCGACTCCGTCGACCGGGGTTGCCCGATGGTGCTCGGCGGGCCGCTCGGGCACGTTATGGCCGCCAAGGCGGTGGCCCTCGCCGAGGCTCGCCAGCCCGCGTTCGCCGCTTACGCCCGCGACGTCGCGTCCAACGCGGTCGCGCTCGCCGAGGGCTTCCTGCGCCGGGGCGCCCGCCTGGTCACCGGCGGCACCGACAACCACATCGTCCTGCTCGACGTCTCGGCGTACGGGCTCACCGGCCGCCAGGCCGAGTCGGCGCTGCTCGACTCGGGCATCGTCACCAACCGCAACTCGATCCCGCGTGACCCGAACGGCGCCTGGTACACGTCGGGCATCCGGCTGGGCACGCCGGCCTTGACGACGCGCGGCTTCGGGCCGGACGACTTCGATCGCGTCGCCGACCTGATCGTGGGTGTCCTATCGGCCACCTCGCCGGCGGCCGCCGCGAGCGGCGCCCCGTCCAAGGCGAAGTATGAGCTGGCGGCCGGCGTTGCCGACAAGACGCACGCGGCCGCGAACGAGATGCTCGACACGCACCCCCTTTACCCCGGCCTGAACCTCACCGGCTGACACACTCGGGGCGTGGGCCGCCCGACAAATCGCCGGATCACGGCATCGGTGGCCCTAATCGCCCTTCTCGCCGCGTGCACGTCGGGGCTGCCGAGCCCGCCGCAGACGTCCCCGAGCAGTTCGCCGACGCCGACGCCGTCCACGAGCCTCCCGGATCCCACGACCACCCCGCCCACGACGCCTGCCGCACCGTCCACGTCCGCGAAACCCACCACGGCGAAGCCGACACCGCCGCCGACCAAACCGCCCCGTCCCCCGCTCGCGGCGTTGCCGCGCGGCGGGCAGCACATCCTGCCGGCGTACCGGGTCGTCGCGTACTACGGCGCACCTGGCGGCGGCGATCTCGGCGTCCTGGGCAGGGGCACGCCGGACCAGGCCGCGGCCGCCGTCGCGCGGCAGGCATCGAAGTACGCCCGGTTCGGACGCCGCATTCAGCCGGCGATGGAGCTGATCGCCACCGTCGCCCAGGGCAGCCCGGGCCGGGACGGGCTCTACTCGAACCCGATCCCGCCGAGCGACATCGCGAGCTACCTGGCGGCGGCGCACCGGCACAAGCTGCTGCTCATCCTCGACTTCCAGCCCGGGCGCGGCGACTTCCTGCCCCAGGTGCGCCGGGACGAACAGTTCCTGCTCGACCCGTCGGTGAGCGTCGCTCTCGACCCGGAGTGGAAGGTCGGCCCGACCCAGGTGCCGGCGCAGGTCATCGGCTCGTCGTCGGCGGCGGGCATTAACGCGGTCGGCCGCTACCTGTCCGGACTGGTCGCCAAGCACCGACTGCCCGACAAGCTGCTCGTCGTGCACGAGTTCACGCTGCCGATGCTGCCCGACCGCGGGAACATCAGGCGTCCGGCCGGGCTCGAGGTGGTACTGCACGCCGACGGCCTGGCCACCCCGGCCAGGAAGATCGCCGTCTATCACGATCTGCGGTTCCCGTGCCCGCCGTTCCACGCCGGGTTCAAGCTGTTCTACCGGGCCGATACCGGCTTGATGAAGCCCGCACAGGTCATGGCGCTGCATCCGCAGCCCGAGATCGTCACCTACCAGTAGGTGCGCCCCTTCCAGGACGCGCCACGGCCGAGCCAGTGCTGTCGCGCCGAGTCGACTGTCATGGCGAGGTAGAGCGTGGCCGTGAACGGCAGCGTGAACGCGATCACGACGGGCTGGCGGTAGTACCGCAGCATCGGCGTGAACGTCGCTGCCATGATCAGCCAGGTGGCCGCGCCGAGCCCGGCGGCGAGCGGGTCGCCCTCGACCGCGCCGCCGATCAGCGCCGCGACGGGAGCCAGGAACACCAGGCCCAGACCGAGCACCGTCCCGGCCAGCAGCACGACCGAGTGGCGCAGCTGTGCGTAGGCGCTGCGGGCCACCATCTGCCACAGATCGGCCAGCCTCGGGTACGGACGGATGCTGGCCACGTGCTCGGCGAGCCCGAGCCAGATCCGCCCGCCACAACGTTTGACGATTCTTGCGATGGCCACGTCGTCGATGACCGCGCCGCGCACCGCGTCCAGGCCGCCGGCGCGCTCGAGCGCAGTGCGCCGGACGAGCGAGCAGCCTCCCGCTGCGGCGGCCGTTCGGCCGTTCGGGCGGTTGACCCAGCCGAACGGGTAGAGCATTGCGAAGAAGTAGACGAACGCCGGGACGATCAGCCGCTCCCACGGCGTGCTCACCCGCAGCCGCGCCATCTGCGACACCAGGTCGCGGCCGTCCGCCGCCTCGACCAGTGCGGTCAACGAGTTCGGCTCGTGCGCGATGTCGGCGTCGGTGAGCAGCAGGAACTCGACGTCACCCGCCTGCTCGATGCCGCGCTGCAGGGCGTGCAGCTTGCCGGTCCAGCCCGGTGGCGGATCGCCGGCGTCGACGACGTCCGCCCCGGCGGCGCGCGCGATGTCGCCGGTGCCGTCGCTGCTCGCGTCGTCGACCACGATCACGGAGGTCGGGCCGGCGTAGTCCTGGGCGAGCAACGTGGGCAGCGTGCGCGGCAGGACGCCGGCCTCGTCGCGCGCGGGCACGACGATCGCGACGGACGGCCGGTGCGTGCGGTGCGTCGGCTCCCGACGCGGCAGCCGCTGGTCGGTGCGCCAGAAGCGTCCCTGCCCGAGCGCCAGCCACAACCACGCGAGCAATGACGTCAGCGCCACCCCGGTCAGCACCGTCACGCCGCAGACCTTGCCATGCGCGGACCGCACTACGGTGAGACGGAGCCGACCACCGGGAGAAGACGATGAACGAGGCGCAGATCGGCGTCACCGGCCTGGCCGTGATGGGCCGCAACCTCGCGCGCAACCTCGCCCGGCACGGGCACACGGTTGCGTTGCACAACCGCTCCCCCGAACGCACTCGCAGCCTCGTCGCAGAGCACGGCAACGAGGGCCGGTTCGTACCGAGCGAGTCCATGCCCGACTTCGTCGCGAGCCTCGAGCGGCCCCGCGCGGTCATCATCATGGTCAAGGCGGGCGACCCGACCGACGCGGTCATCGACGAGCTCGTCCCGCTGCTGGACGAGGGCGACATCGTCATCGACTGCGGCAACGCCCACTACACCGACACCCGGCGCCGCGAGGCGGCGCTGCGCGAGCACGGGCTGCATTTCGTCGGATGCGGCGTGTCCGGTGGCGAGGAGGGCGCGCTCAACGGGCCGAGCATCATGCCCGGCGGATCGGCCCAGTCCTACGAGAAGCTCGGGCCGATCTTCGAATCGATCGCCGCGCAGGTCGACGGCACGCCGTGCTGCGTGCACGTCGGCCCGGACGGCGCTGGGCACTTCGTCAAGATGGTGCACAACGGCATCGAGTACGCCGACATGCAGCTCATCGCCGAGGCGTACGACCTGCTGCGCACCGGCCTCGCCGCGAAACCCGCCGAGATCGCCGACATCTTTCGGACGTGGAACGAGGGCGACCTCGAGTCGTTCCTGATCGAGATCACCGCCGACGTCCTCGCCCACACCGACGCCGAGACCGGCCGGCCGTTCGTCGACGTCGTCCTCGACCAGGCCGAGCAGAAGGGCACCGGCCGCTGGACGGTGCAGAGCGCCCTCGACCTGGGCATCCCGATCACCGGCATCGCCGAGGCGACGTTTGCCAGGTCGCTGTCCGGGCACGCCGAGCAACGGGCGGCGGCGCGGGCCAGCTTCGGCGGGTCAGCCGGCGATGCCGCGATCGCCGACCCCGACGCGTTCGTCGAGGACGTCCGGCGCGCGCTGTACGCCTCGAAGGTCGTCGCGTACGCCCAGGGCTTCGACCACATCGCCGCGGGCAGCGCCGAGTACAGCTGGGCCATCGACCGCGGCGCGATGGCCACGATCTGGCGCGGCGGCTGCATCATCCGGGCCCGGTTCCTCAACCGCATCCGCGACGCCTACGACGGCGATCCCGAGCTGCCTTCGCTGCTCGTCGCGCCGTACTTCGCGGACGCCGTGCGGGCGGGCGTCGATTCGTGGCGGCGCGTCGTGGGGCACGCGGCCGCGGCCGGCATCCCGACACCGGCGTTCTCGTCGTCACTCGCCTACTTCGACGGGCTGCGCCGCGATCGGCTACCGGCGGCGCTCATCCAGGGCCTGCGCGACAACTTCGGCGCACACACCTACCGGCGCGTCGACTCGGACGGCACGTTCCACACCGAGTGGTCCGGAAACCTGAGCGAACATCCCGCCTGAGCGCGACGGTTTTGGCCGTCCGGGCGGCTATATGACGCTGGGCGGCCAAAACCGCGCAGCATCATTCGCCGGACGGGAGCTCCACGTGGCCGCCGAATGCTTGGCGCATCGCGGAGAGCAGCTTGTCGGCGTACAGGGCCTCGCCCCGGCTGCTGAACCGCGCGAACAGCGAGGCCGACAGCACCGGCACCGGCACCCCTTCGTCGATCGCCGCCTTGATCGTCCAGCGGCCCTCACCAGAGTCCGAGACGCGCCCGGCCAGGCCGTCCAGGGTCGGGTTCACGGCGAGCGCGCCGGCGGTGAGGTCGAGCAGCCAGGACGCGATGACCGAGCCGCGCCGCCACACCTCCGTCACCTTCGCGAGATCGAGGTCGTACTGGTAGTACTGCGGCTGATCGATCGGCGCGACCTCGGCGGAATGCTCCGTGGCCTGCCTGCCGGCATCGGCATGGGCGAGCACGTTGAGGCCCTCGGCGTAGGCGGCCATCAGGCCGTACTCGATGCCGTTGTGCACCATCTTGACGAAGTGCCCGGCGCCGTTCGGCCCACAGTGCAGGTAACCCTGCTCGTCGCGGCTCGGCTCACCGGTGCGTCCCGGCGTGCGCGACGCAGCGTCGAGCCCGGGCGCGATCGTGGCGAACAGCGGGTCGAGGTGGTCGACGATCTCCGGCTCGCCGCCGATCATCAGGCAGAAGCCGCGTTCCAGACCCCACACGCCACCGCTCGTGCCGACGTCGACGTAGTGGATGCCCTTGGGCTTAAGGGCGGCCGCGCGGTCGACGTCCTCGCGGTAGTTCGAGTTGCCGCCGTCGATGATGATGTCGCCGCTCTCGAAGACCTCGGCAAGTTGCTCGACGACCTGCCCGGTCACGGATGCCGGGATCATCACCCACGCGGCCCTCGGCACGGTCAGCTTCGCCGCGAACTCCTCCAGGGTGAGCGCCCCGGTCGCGCCCTCGGCCTCCAGGGCCTTGATCGATTCCGGCGAGTTGTCGAACACCACGCACTCGTGGCCGTCGCGCATCAGGCGCCGGACGATGTTGGCGCCCATCCGGCCCAAGCCGATCATTCCGAGCTGCATTACGCCTCCTGCTGATGTGCTTCGCGGTAGCGCCGGATCAGCGCGTTGGTCGAGCTGTCATGGTCGAGCTCCGAGTCGGACACCAGCTCGTCGGCCACCGTCTTGGCGAGCACCTTGCCGAGCTCGACACCCCACTGGTCGAAGGAGTTCACGCTCCACACGGTGCCCTGCACGAACACGCTGTGCTCGTACAGCGCGACCAGCTTGCCGAGCGCCGCGGGGGTGAGCTCGTCCAGCAGGAGGGTGTTGGACGGACGGTTGCCCTCGAACACCCGGTGCGGCACCAGCCACCCGGGCGTCCCCTCGTCGACCACTTGCAAGGCCGTCTTGCCGAACGCCAGCGCCTCGGTCTGCGCGAACACGTTCGCCGTCAGCAGGTCGTGGTGGTTGCCGAGCGGGTTGAGCGTGTGCAGGAAGCCGATGAAGTCGCACGGGATGAGCCGGGTGCCCTGGTGGATCAGCTGGTAGAAGCTGTGCTGCCCGTTCGTGCCCGGCTCGCCCCAGTACACCGGCGACGTGTCGTAGTCGACGCGCCGGCCGTCGAGCGTGACGTGCTTGCCGTTCGACTCCATCGTCAATTGCTGCAAGTACGCCGGGAACCGCTTGAGGTACTGCTCGTAGGGCAGCACCGCCTGCGTCTGCGCGCCGAAGAAGTCCGAGTACCAGACGGTGAGCAACCCCAACAGCACCGGCAGGTTTGCCTCGAACGGCGCGGTGCGGAAGTGCTCGTCGATCTCGTGGAATCCGCCGAGCATCTCCGAGAACGCGGACGGCCCGATCGCGATCATCGTCGACAGGCCGATCGCCGAGTCCATGGAATAGCGCCCGCCGACCCAGTCCCAGAAGCCGAACATGTTCATGACGTCGATACCGAAGTTCTCGACCTCGGCGGCATTGGTCGAGACGGCCACGAAATGCTTGGCGATCGCGGATTCATCGTCCAGTGCGGAGAGCACCCACGACCGTGCGGTACGCGCGTTGGTCATCGTCTCCAACGTGGTGAACGTCTTGGACGAGACGATGAACAACGTCTCGGCCGGGTCGAGATCATGCGTGGCCTCGGCGAAATCCGTACCGTCCACATTGGACACAAAGCGGAAGGTCAAGTCGCGCCGGCTGTAGTGCCGCAGCGCCTCGTAGGCCATCACGGGGCCGAGGTCCGAGCCGCCAATGCCGATGTTGACGATGCTGCGGATCGGCTTGCCGGTGTGCCCGCGCCACTCGCCGGCCCGCACGCGGTTGGCGAACTCGCCCATGCGGCCCAGCACCTCGTGCACCGCCGACGCGACGTCGATGCCGTCGACGCTGAGCTTCGCCTTCCGCGGCGCGCGGAGCGCTACGTGCAGCACTGCGCGGTCCTCGGTGACGTTGATCTTCTCGCCGGCGAACATGGCGTCGATGCGCTCGCGCAGCCCGGACTCGTCGGCCAGCTGCATCAGCATCCGGATCGTGTCGTAGGTGACCCTGTTCTTCGAGTAGTCGAGGTAGATGCCGCATGCGTCGAGGGTCATCCGCTCGCCGCGGCGCGGGTCGGTGGCGAACAGGTCGCGCAGGTGCGTATCGCGGATCTGCTCGTAGTGGTCCGACAGTTCCTTCCAGGCGCTTCGTTCCCTCAGTGGAGCCGGTCGTTCACTGTGGGATTGTGCGGCCATCCGGCAGCCTCCCTGTCGTCGTCGATCGCGCGTGCGTCCCATCTCAGCATCCCGGTCCGAGCGCGCGCCACCACGACCGGCCCAGTGCTGCAGCGTCCGGCGGTGGGCCGCTAGCCTCGTCGGGTTATCCAGATACAGACAGGTAGGGGCTGCGCGGTGACTGAACGGCCAAAGCTGTCCGTGATCGGCACGGGCTACCTCGGGGCGACGCATGCGGTCTGCATGGTCGAACTGGGCTTCGACGTGATCGGCCTGGACGTCGACGAGGAGAAGATCGAACGGCTCGCCAAGGGTGAGGTGCCGTTCTTCGAGCCGGGCCTGCCCGAACTGCTGACCAAGCACTCGAGCAGCGGCAAGCTGCGATTCACCACGTCCTATGAAGAAGCGGCCGAATTCGCCGATGTGCACTTCGTCTGCGTGGGCACGCCGCAGAAGAAGGGCGAGTACTCGGCGGATCTGCGGCACGTCGAGTCCGCGTTCACGTCGCTGTCACCGCACCTGACGCGCAAGGTGCTCGTTGTCGGCAAGTCGACCGTACCGGCGGGTACGGCGGCGCATATGGAGAAGCTGATGCGCAGCCTGACGCCGTCCAAGGACGTCGAGCTGGCCTGGAACCCCGAGTTCCTGCGCGAAGGGTTCGCGGTCGAGGACACGCTGCGCCCGGACCGTCTTGTCTTCGGCGTGCACAGCGACTGGGCCGAGCAGCAGCTACGGGCCGCGTTCGCACCCGTGATCGAGACGGGCACCCCTGTGGTCGTCACCGACTTCGCCACTGCCGAGCTGGTCAAGGTAGCGGCCAACTCGTTCCTCGCGACGAAGATCTCGTTCATCAACGCGATGGCCGAGGTGTGCGAGACCACGGGCGCCGACGTGACGGCGCTGTCCAAGGCGATCGGCTACGACGACCGCATCGGCCACAAGTTCCTGCGTGCGGGTCTCGGTTTCGGCGGTGGCTGCCTGCCCAAGGACATCAGGGCGTTCATCGCCCGGGCGGGCGAACTGGGCGTCGACCAGGCGGTGTCGTTCCTGCGCGAGGTCGACGAGATCAACCTGCGCCGCCGGGCACGTACCGTCGAGCTCGGCCTGGACCTCATCGACGGCAGCTACCGGGGCACGCGTATCGCCATCCTGGGTGCGGCGTTCAAGCCGAACAGCGACGACATCCGCGACTCCCCCGCGCTCGACGTCGCAGCGTCCATCGGCCGGCGCGGCGGCGATGTCGTCGTCTACGACCCGCAGGCGCTCGACAACGCGCGGCGCGCGCATCCCGAACTCGCCTACGTGAACTCGCTCGACGAGGCGCTAACCGGCGCAGACGTGACGATGGTGCTCACGGAATGGGACGAGTTCCAGGACATGGACCCGGTCGCGGTCGGCGAGCAGGTCGCGCAGCGCAACATGGTCGACGGCCGCAACATCCTCGATCCGGTCGCCTGGCGCAAGGCCGGCTGGCGCTACCGCGCCCTGGGACGCCCCTGATCTTCTACAAGCGGGCGAGCGGGCTCGGCTCGCAGCCGAGGAACTCGTCCAGCACTCGATAGACCGAGCACGGCTGAGGGCCGTGTGGCCACAACCCGCCGTCGCCCCGGCAGTGGGTGCATCGGCCGTCGGCGTCGACGTCGTGCAAGTAGCGCAGCGCGCTGACGGCGCTGACCAGCCGGGCGAGGCTGGCAATTGACGCGGCGGGGAGCCGCCCGTCAGTGCGGGCGAGCTGCTCCATCAGCTCGTCGAGGCACTCCCCGAGCAGACGGTCGCTGGTGCTCGCCACGGTCAGTGGCGGCCCGCTGTGCGCGTCTGCTTGCCGAACCGATCGTCGTTTTCGTCGATCGGTACTGATGTGCGTCGCCATCGGCGACCCTCCTCGTTGGAATTAGCGGCGATCGCATTGCAGATCGCCAGGATCCACTCTGATGCCTCCCGGCCGATTACACAGGAGGCATGGATGGGGGCACTCAGTAAGGGGGCAATGTTGCCCCCTCCTCTGCGGAATGACGGGATGCATGG
>DASXRA010000260.1:0-6245 GCA_036506855.1 Jatrophihabitantaceae bacterium | reverse complement strand
CAGGACACCACGCGTGATGATCCCGTTCGCCGCCGCCGTGACGGCCGCCCACGCCGATCCCGTTGCGGCGTCGACCAACGAGTGCGACCGCCCGTTGTACATCGTGCCGTCCCAGAAGATGTGGCACGGCGAGTCGACGTGAGTGACGGTGTTGCCGTGGAACATGATGCCGAGCCGCTCGTTCGAAAAGCCCCAGCGCCGGTCGTTGCGGAATGGCACCGGCATGTTCTCGGCACCCGGCATCTCGGCGGCGCACGGGCACGTCGTCGTCGACCGCTCCATCTCTTCCGGTACGGCAACCTCCCATGCGCACGACACGCTCCTGCCGTGGCGCACGGCTCGCGCCGCCGCCAGCCGGACGTCGTCGGAGATGTAGTTCAGAGTGCCGAGCTCATCGTCGTCGCCCCACCGTCCCCAGTTCGACAGCGTGCTGAAGTACCCGAGCACGTCGTCCTGTCTGGGCATCGGTCGCCCTGCCGTCATCCCAGCATCGACTCCTCCGGTCACGCGGTTCGAGGCACCCAAGGCCCACTGAACTGGCACGACCCTAGATCAGCGGACCAGCATGCGACCGGTCAGCAGGTTGGGTACAGCGCACCTGTAGTGCCGTGGCACCGGTAGCCGTCGATATTGCCTGCGAGGTACTGCTGGTGCAGTTACATGTGACAAAGCTTCGTAACAGCGTGTTTGAGGAGATGCGGGTGCTCCAAATCCGTGAACATTTGCGCTGCTGGGGCCCGGCGGCACATGGCCGTCAACATGCGCAAGTTGGCGCAGGGCCGAGGCCGCTGGACGAGCTCATCCGGCTCGGCACGCTGACCGAGCAGGCCGGGTACTTCCTCGAGATGTCCGCGCTGGCGGGCCTTGGTCCTGCTCGCCGGCGGGACGCGAGCAGCTCGCGCGTAACGCCTCATCTGCGTACCGGTTCGTTCGCGAGACTGTGCGCGAGATCGACGGGTAGCGCGCGGGGCAGTCTGACGATCAGGCGATGCCTTCGAGTGCGTCGTCGAGCCGCTCGTAGCCGCGGCCCAGCCCGTCGGTCATACCGGATGCGATCCAGCCGTCGCGCATTTCTCGGTCGACATAGCGCACCGTCAGCATCATCGCGGTGCGGCCGTCGCTCCGCCGGTTCAATAGGAGCGTGTTGATACTGGGACCGGGGTAATCGTCGAACTGTTCGGTGGAGACGATCCGGTGTGGCCGATCGACCTCGTCATAGATGCCGTGGACACCCATCACGCCCGGACCGTTTGGTTGGGTGAACACCCAGCGGTAGGTCCCGCCGACGCGCACGTCCATCTCGCAGGTGGTCAGTGGGAAGCTCGGGTCGCCGAGCCAGCGGCGCAGGTGTTCCGGCTCTGTCAGAGCACGCCAAACCTTGTCGGGCAGTGCGTCGAAGTCGCGGCGTATGACGATCGAGTTGTCGTCGGGGGTGGTCACGTTGAAGGTGGCTGCCCAGATCCTCATGCGTGGGCCTTCGGGTCGTCGGGCATCGTGCGCAGGTAGTCATCGAGCCGGTCGTAGCGCTGGTCCCAGAACTCCTGGAACTCTTCGGCCCACGCCGCGACCTGCTTCATCGGCTCGGCGTTCAGGGTGGCCGGTCGCGACTGTGCGGCGCGCCCGCGGGTAACCAGCCCGGCGCGCTCGAGCACGCGCAGATGCTTGGACACTGCCGGGCCGGTCATGTCGAACGGCTGTCCTATCTCGGTCACGGTCGCCGGACCGCGCCGTAGCCGGGTGAGCATCGCCCGGCGGGTCGGGTCGGCCAGGGCAGCGAAGACCAGACTCAGCCGATCGCGGGCGGCGGCTGCGTTGGCTCCGAGGGTGACCGTGCTCATGTGCTGGTCAGGTCCTCGTGCGGGAAGCCACCCTCGGGCCATTGCTGCAACAGCCAGGAGTTGCCGTCGGGGTCCTCGAACCGGCAGAAGAGGCATCCGCCGAGGTCTTGAACCTCGCCGAGCTGAACGCCGCGATGGCGCAGATCCTCGGTCGCCTTCTCCATGTCGGCGACCACCAGGTGGAGTCCCTTCTGGACGCCGACCGGCATGTCGCTGATCTCGGGGATGTTGCGGCCCAGCAGGATGGCGCATCCGGAGCCCGGCGGGCAGATCTGCACGATCCGCATGTCGTTCAGTTGGACGTGGTCGGTGAGGAGCCGCCAGCCGCACTTGTCGACGTAGAAGTCGCGGGCGCGGTCGACATCGCTGACCGGCAGGTGGATGAGTTCGAGTCTCATCTCGGCAGTGGTCATGGTGATCATCTCCGTTAGTAACCAACTGGTTTAGAAACCTATTGGTTTTCTACTGAGCGGCAGCGGGCATGTCAAGGGCCGCGCGGGCCACCTGGACATCGCGGGCACAGCGATGACCGGGAGCCTGCGCAGTCCGCTTGCTGACCCGTGCGCTCGCGACACCAGGCCGGTTGCGAGGCTTCGCGCTAGCGACGAGTGGACAACACTCCAGAGCCGCCGCGTGGTGCGCGGACATCGGCAACGTTCGGTCGTTCTGACGGATCAATCTGCGCGGCGAGCCTGGTCATCCCTCCGGCGCGCGCAGACGGTTATCTCAAACTTGGCCGCCGACCGACCGAGGCTGGGTCGGTGTCAGTGAGACGGTGCCGGGCTATCCCGGATCGGTGGTGAGGAGGTGGAGTCCTGGGGCTTGTCTGAAGAGGCCGTCGTGGGAGACGAGTGGGCATTGCAGTCGCAGCGCGGTGGCGGCGATCCAGCGGTCGCCGTCGTGGAGTTTGTCGCCGAGGGTGTGTCCGAGTCGTTGGCAGTCGGCGCGCAGCACGGCGAAGGTCGTGAGCATCTGATCATCGGGTTGTACGACGGTGAGCTCGGCGATGCTGCGCTCCAGGCGCCGCCGGCGCAGCTCACCCCAGTCAGCGCGGATCGCGCCGTAGCGCAGCTCGGCCACGGTTTGGAAGGCCAGCAGCACCGCGGCGGGTCCGATGAGCTCCCGGTAGCGGTCGGCCAGCGGGTTGGGTCTTTCGTCGAGCAGCCAGCTGATCACCATCGTGTCGATGACGACGATGTGCGGCGGCTCGTCGCTCATCGTTCAGTCAATGCCCGCTGGAAGGCGGTCCACTCCTCATCTGGGACGTCGTGGACGACAAGTCGGGTGCGCCGGGGCAGACGGTGGGCGCGGCGCCGCGCATCCTCAGGTGGGAGCACCTGAGCCTGCGGATCCTGCGGCTGCTCGACTGTGGTCACGGCATCATCGTAGGTCAACCGCGGCCTGCGTCGCCGGGCACGACAGTGACTCAGGGGCCATCCCGGACGCCGCGCTCGCTATATCAGCGGTTTCGGCGCTATCCGAGGCAGCGGCCGCGTCCGGAAAGACGCGTCGCGGGCCCATGTCGACGGTCGACAGAAGTCCGTGACTGCCCGGGATCGCCGATCGGGCGCGTTGGTGGCCGCGACGCCTTGTCGTCAGCTGACGCAGCGGCTGCCGTCGTGGCAGACATGCGGGTACTGCAGTTGCAGGTGATGGTGAGAACCAGCGGACTTTGATGTCACGAATTCGCGTCATGAGCCGCGCAACTAGGACACTTTGGACGCCTCGCTGCGTGGCCTAACCTCAGAGAATCCCCTGCTATATATCGAGATTCTTGATGGTGGGCCCCCCGGGGCTCGAACCCGGAACCTACGGATTAAAAGTCCGCAGCTCTGCCAATTGAGCTAGAGGCCCGACGGTGGTCCAGTCTCCCAGATGCGGGGCGAGCGTATGCGCCGGCCGCCGAGGCGCGAAATCAATGTGAACGTTCCCGTCATGCCGCTGAAATCAGCGGATGCGAGCGTCTCGGGTATGACGACGACGAAGATGACGCACTGCATCGGGCAGGAGCGTGTGTTGTGGGGCCTGCCGAGCCGCGATCTCAACGATGGTGCGCCGCGGCACGCGTCGCTGACCGGGATGGTCCGGCAGCCGTGGGCGGTGCGGGTCGGCCGGACGAGCGTGGTGATCCGCGGAGCCAGGCCGCGCGATCTTGCGGCCGTTGCGGCAATGCACGCCCGGTGCACGCCACAGGCACTGCTCAATCGCTACCGGATCGGTGGACGCCGACCGGCTGTCGTCGCCCTGGAGTTGCAGCTGCGTCAGCCGCTCAGCTTCGTCGCGTCCACGTATGACGGTGTAGTCGTCGCCACCGCAGTGGCCGGCGTCGACGGTGACCACGGCCGGAACGCCGCCGTGGTCGGGCTGCTGGTCGAGGATGCCTGGCAGGCGCAGGGTCTGGGAAGGGAGCTGATGAGCCACGTGTCCGGCGCTGCGCTCGTCTGTGGATACAGCGAGATCATCGGCTACCCTGCGACCTCGGTGGCAGCCGTGCAGCGGCTCATGATCGACGTCGGCCATACGCGGATCGTGACCGACCCCCACCGTCCGCACCTGCATACCTACCTGCCGGAGTCGGCGGCTCTCGGCCTCGGTCCGGTACGCGAGCGCCTGGCCAGCTGACCGGGACGCTCGGGCCGCGGCGTAGCCTCGCGCAGCGTGTCCACGTGCCTTGCCGACCTGACGACGCTGCGCCTGGGCGGCCCCGCCGCGAGAGTTCTCGAGGCAGGCACCGCCGACGAGCTCGTCGAGGCGATCGGAACGGCCGACGCATCGGGTGAGCCCGTACTCATCGTCGGCGGTGGCAGCAACCTGGTGGCCGCCGACGCGGGCTGGTCGGGCCTGGTCGTCCGCGTAATGACGCACGGGATCCACGTCGCGAACGCGGGCGACAAACTGCACGTGACCGTCGCCGCGGGTGAGACCTGGGACGACTTCGTGGCGCTGACCGTCGCCGAGGGATGGTCCGGCCTGGCGGCCATGTCGGGCGTGCCTGGCCTGGCAGGCGCGACGCCGGTGCAGAACGTCGGCGCGTACGGCAGCGAGGTCGCCGACTCGATCACCACCCTGCGCGTCTTCGACCGGGACACGAGCGAGGTGTCGGACTGGTCGCCCGAACGGTGCGGATTCGGGTTCCGGACGAGCGCGTTCAAGCACACCGATCGTTACATCGTGCTGGCAGTGACGTTCGCGCTGCGCCGCTCGCCCGACTCGGTTCCGGTGCGCTACCTGGAGCTGGCCCGCCGGCTGGGCGTCGAGCCGGGGCAGACGGCGCCGTCGATACAGGTCCGCGACGTCGTCCTGGATCTGCGCCGCAGCAAGGGAATGGTGCTCGACGCGGACGATCACGACACGTGGAGTGTCGGCTCGTTCTTCATCAACCCGTTCGTGGACGCGTCGATGGCGCCCCCCGACTGTCCACAGTGGACAGTCAATGACCGGGTCAAGCTGTCAGCCGCGTGGCTGATCGAGAACGCAGGCTTCCATCGCGGGTACGGCCTGCCCGGCCGGGTTTCCGTGTCGACCAAGCACGCCCTCGCGTTGACGAACCGCGGGGGCGCCACCACGGCCGAGCTGCTCGATCTCGCGCGTGAGATCCGCGACGGCGTCGAGGCGAAGTTCGGCATCCGGCTGCAGCCGGAAGGTCACCTCGTCGGCGTAACGCTCTAAGTCGGGCGGCGGGCGATCTTGTGCGGCGCCGCCTGGGCTAGCGGCTTCACGACGAGCAGGTCGACGTTGACGTGCCGCGGACGCGTGACGGCGAACGAGATGCAGTCGGCGATGTCGTCCGCGGTCAGCGGCTCGTCGACACCGGCGTAGATGCGCGCGGCCGCCTCGGCGTCACCCCGCAGCCGGACCAGGGCGAACTCCTCGGTGCGCACCATGCCCGGCGCGATCTCGGTGACCCGGACGGGACGGCCGTTGAGCTCGAGGCGCAGCGTCTCGACGACGGCGGTGGCGGCGTGCTTCGCGGCGGTGTAGCCCGCGCCGCCCTCGTACACGAGATGGCCGGCGATGGACCCGGTGACGACGATGTGCCCGCCGGAACCCCGCTCTAACGCAGGCAGCAGGGCCTGCGTCACGCGCAGCACGCCCAGCACGTTGCTGTCGTACATCGCCTGCCAGTCAGCGGGATCGGCCGTCGAGACCGGATCGGCGCCGAGCGCGCCGCCCGCGTTGTTGACGAGCACCGCCACGTCGGCCAGCGATTCGGCCAGCGACGCGACCGACGCCGCCGAGGTGACGTCGAGCGGCACGGCCCGGATGCCCGGCGCGGACGCGGCCAAGGCGTCCAGCCGATCGAGCCGGCGAGCCGCCGCGACGACCGAGTACCCGTCCGCGGCAAGGCGACGCGCGGTCGCCGCCCCGATGCCGCTGCTCGCTCCCGTGACGACCGCGACTCCCCGT
>DASXRA010000259.1:0-10496 GCA_036506855.1 Jatrophihabitantaceae bacterium | reverse complement strand
GCGGCGAGGTGAGGATGTCGGCGGACTCGGCCATGAAGTGCACGCCGCAGAAGACGATGTAGTCAGCATCGGGTCGTGCTGCGGCGTCGCGGGCGAGCTTGAACGAGTCGCCGGTCACGTCGGCGAACTGGATCACCTCGTCGCGCTGGTAGTGGAGGCCGAGCACGAAGACCCGATCGCCCAGCGCGTCCTTCGCCGCCCGGGCACGCGCGACCAGGTCGGGATCCGACGCGGCGGGCAGATCGCCGGGGCAGTCGACCCCTCGCTCGGATTGCGGATCGCTTCCGCGTCCCAGCAACAGCAGGGCGAGCGGGGTCGAAACCGGTTCGGTGAACGTCACGTAACCAATTTACGTATCTCCGTCAGTTGGCATGCTCCAATGTGGTCACGCGCACGTTCCCGGGAGGTCGGATGCGTACCTCGAGGTTCGCCCAGCCGGGCTGGGTGATCCTGCCGTTGCGGGGATTCCTCAGCGTCGTCTTCCTCTACGCCGGCATCTCCAAGATCGCCGACCGGCGCTTTCTCGACGGCTCGTCGCCGCTGTCCATCCACGCGACGGTCGTGGCGGTGCGGCACGGCAGCCCGATCGGGTGGCTGCTCGGCCCGGCGGCCGACCACAGTTACGCGTTCGGGCTGGCGATGTCGCTCGCCGAGATCGCGGTCGGCCTGGGGGTGGTGCTCGGTCTGTTCACCAGGGTCGCGGCTGCCGGAGGCATGCTGATCACGCTGTCGCTGTGGCTCTCGGTCAGCTGGCAGTCCGAGCCCTGGTTCACCGGCGCCGATGTCGTCTACTTCTTCGCGCTCACCCCGCTGCTGATCGGTGGCTCGGCCGGCGTGCTGTCGCTGGACGCCTGGCTGGAGCAGGCCCGTGAGCGCCACCCCGGCGCCCGCGAGGATCGCACTCGTCGCGCCGTGCTCGCCGGGGGAGCGGCGCTGCTCGGCGGCGTCCTGGCGGGTGGCTCGGCTTTGTTCCGGCGCTCGTCGTCCCCGCTGGCGCCGCAGGCCGACACGTCCGGCCGGGTGCTAGTGAAGGCGTCCGAGGTTCCCGTCGGCACGGGCAAGCAGGTTCGCGATCCGGCCACCGGTCACACGGACTGGGTGCTGCAGGTGCAGGCTGGACAGTTCACCGCATACGACGCGACCTGCCCGCATCAGGGCTGTTCGGTGAACTTCGTCTCGCCGACCGAGGGCTTCGCCTGCCCGTGCCACGGGTCGCGGTTCGACGCCACTGGACGCCACACGGCCGGCCCGGCGCCGAGGGGGCTCACGGCGATCCAGGTGTCGGTTGAGGGCGGCGAAGTCCGATCAGCCTGACTGTCGCGGGTACAGTGGGAATAGCTTCCTGGCGCGGCCGGGTTGCGACACTGAATTGCCCGGCAACAGTCCGCCCGTATCACCATCTGGGAGTCACATGACCGCCAGCGACACGACCACCATCGAGCTGACCAGCGCGCCTGCCGAGGCGCCGGCTGGCAATGTCACGCTGACAGACACGGCGGCCCTCAAGGTTCGCGCGCTGCTGGAGCAGGAGGGCCGCGACGACCTGCGCCTTCGCGTCGCGGTTCAGCCGGGCGGCTGCTCGGGTCTGCAGTACCAGCTCTTCTTCGACGAGCGGACGCTCGACGGTGATGTCGACATCGACGCCGCCGGCGTCCCGGTCGTCGTCGACCGGATGAGCGCCCCGTACCTCGTCGGGGCCACCATCGACTTCACCGACACGATCGAGCAGCAGGGCTTCACGATCGACAACCCGAACGCGTCGGGTGGCTGCGCCTGCGGCAACTCGTTCTGCGGCTGAGGCTTCGCTCCGCAGCACACCGATCAGCCACCGAAGGCCGCAGCGCTCGCGGCGCTGCGGCCTTCTGCTGTGCCCGCCTGCTTATCGCTGTTGACAATCGATTTCATTTTAAGGTTAGCTGGAATCGCGCGTTCGCGTTCGGCCCTGCTGGTGCGCCCGCGAGCGGTCCACCCATCTGCCTCGATCAGCGCAGGAGTGTCCGTGCTTCGCCGCCTCGTCATGTTGTTCGCCGCCGGGACGGCTGTCGTCGCCGTCGCCGCCTGCGCGACGTCCTCAACTGGTCACGAACCGGCGGGCTCGCCGGGCGGCGGGAAGGCAATCGAAGTCGCGGCGAGCACGAACGCCTGGGGCAGCATCCTGGCCCAGTTGGGCGGCACCCGCGTGCACGCGACCGCGATCATCTCCAACCCTGACACCGATCCGCACGACTACGAACCGACGCCCGTCGACGGCCGCACGATCGCCGGCGCGAAGCTGTTCGTCGAGAACGGCATCGGCTACGACACGTGGGCGGCAAAAGCGATCGCGGCCAGCCCCGACTCCGGCCGGATCGTGATCGACATCGGCGACCTGGTCGGCGTGTCCGAGGGCGGCAACCCGCACCGCTGGTACTCGCCGAGTGACGTGGAGAAGGTCGCGGACGAGATCACCGCCGACCTCAAGAAGGCGGACCCAGCCGGCGCCACGTACTTCGACGGCCAGCGGCAGGCGTTCGAGAACACCGGTCTGGCGCGGTATCACCAGCTGATCACCGACATCAAGACCAAGTACGCGGGCACGCCCGTCGGCGCCAGCGAGAGCATCTTCGCGCCGCTGGCCGAGGCGCTCGGCCTGGATCTGATCACACCGGCCAGCTTCCTCAAAGCGACCAGCGAGGGCACCGATCCGTCCGCGGCCGACAAGGCGACGATCGACCACCAGATCAGCGCGAAGACGATCAAGGTCTACGTGTTCAACAGCCAGAACTCGACGCCGGACATCACGGCGCAGGTGTCGGCCGCGAAGAAGGTCGGCATCCCGGTGTCGACCGTGACCGAGACGCTCTCGCCGGCCGGCGCGAGCTTCCAGGACTGGCAGTCGGCGCAACTGCAGGCGCTGCAGACGGCGTTACGGGCGGGCACAGGCAGATGAGCAGCCTCGCGGATACTGAGCGGGTGACTGACCCGGCCGAACGCTCCGCGCCGGACGTCGTCTCGCTGGACCGCGTCGCGGCACGGATCGGCGGTCGCACGATCTGGTCGGACGTGAGCCTTCGGGTTCGCGCGGGCGAATTCGCGGCGGTGCTGGGCCCGAACGGGGTCGGCAAGTCCACGCTGCTCAAGGCCGTGCTCGGCGTGCAGCCGATCAGCGCGGGGGAGCTGCGCGTGCTCGGTTCGCGTCCGGGCCGGCACAACTCGCGCGTCGGCTACCTGCCGCAGCGCCGCGCGTTCGACGCGGCGACCCGCATCCGCGGTGTCGACATCGTCCGGCTGGGCTGGGACGGCGACCGGTGGGGTACGCCGCTGCCGAGCTGGACGTCGAGCCGTCGCTCCCAGGCAGCACGCGACCGGGTGCGCGAGGTGATCGAGCTCGTCGGTGCCACGAGCTACGCGAACCGTCCGATCGGGCAGTGCTCCGGCGGTGAGCAGCAGCGGTTGCTGATCGCGCAGGCGCTCGTCCGGCACCCGGACCTGCTGGTGCTGGACGAGCCGCTGGACAGCCTGGACGTCACTAACCAGGCGTCGGTGAGCGCGCTGGTGCAGTCTGTGTGCCGCAGCCAGGGCGTCGCCGTCATGCTCGTCGCGCACGACGTGAACCCGATCCTGCCCTACATCGATCAGGTCATCTATCTCGCGCACGGCGGTGCGGTGATGGGCCCGCCCGAGGAGGTGATCACCGCCGACACGCTCAGCATGCTCTACGGCACGCCGGTCGACGTCCTGCGCGACCGCACCGGGCGGCTGGTCGTCGTCGGTCAGCCGGACACGCACACGCATCACGGGATGCACGCATGACCTGGAACCTCGCGGACGACGTGCGCGAGCTGCTCAGCTACCACTTCATGCTCAACGCGTTGCGTGCCGGCACCATCGTCGCCGTCGTGGCGGGTGCGATCGGCTACTTCATGGTGCTGCGGCGGCAGGTCTTCGCCGGGCACACGCTGGCGTTGATCGGCTTCCCGGGCGCGGCAGGCGCGACCTGGCTCGGCGTCAACGCCGGCATCGGGTACTTCGGATTCTGCATCGCAGGCGCACTGGTGATCGCGGCCCTGCCCGCGGGCGGGCGGGCGACCGCGGGCCTGGGCGGGTCTGGCGACGAGTCCGCCGTGATCGGCACCGTGCAGGGTTTCGCGCTGGCCTGTGGCTTCCTGTTCGTCAGCCTGTACAAGGGATTCCTCAGCGGCCTGAACAGCCTGCTGTTCGGCACCATCACCGGTGTCACCGACTCGCAGGTCGTCGTACTGCTCGTCGCCGGGGCCGGATGCCTCGCCGTGCTGGCGGTGCTCGGCCGACCGCTGCTGTTCGCCAGCGTCGATCCGGACTTCGCGCGCGCTCGTGGCGTGCCGGTGCGCCTGGTCAGCGCGGCGTTCCTCGTGCTGCTGGGCGTGGCCGCGGCCGGAACCAGCCAGGTGACGGGCAGCCTGCTGGTCTTCGCGCTGCTCGTTGCCCCCGCCGCGACGGCGAGCCGGCTCACGGCGCGTCCCGCGGCCGGGCTTGCGCTGTCGATCGGCCTTGCTGTGCTGATCACCTGGGTGGGCGAGGGCATCGCGTTCTACTCGCCCTACCCGATCGGCTTCTGGGTGACGACGCTCGCGTTCGCGGCGTTCCTGCTGGCGAGCGCGTACCGGGCCGGGGCCGATCGGATCGCTCGGTCTCGTCGTGGCGGTGCGCCGCGTCCGATCGTATCGAGGCAGCCCGCATGACGGCGGCCGGCCCGATTACGGGGGTTGCGCACATGCTGTCGCACCCGTTCATCCAGCACGCGCTGGTGGCGGGCACCGCGATCGCGCTGCTGTCCGGACTGGTCGGCTACTTCGTCGTGCTGCGCGGGCAGGTGTTCGCCGGCGACGCGCTCTCGCATGTGGCCTACACCGGTGCACTGGCCGCGCTCGCGGCGGGCGTCGATCTTCGGCTCGGGCTGTTCGCGGCGACGATCGCGGTCGGTCTCGCGCTCGGCCTGCTCGTCGGACGCGGCACGGCCGACGATGTCGTCATCGGCACGACGTTCGCCTGGGTTCTGGGGCTGGGCGTGTTCTTCCTGGCCATCTACACCACGCACGCAAGCACCGGTAACGGCGCGGCGAACGTCAACGTCCTGTTCGGCTCCATCTTCGGCATCAGCCCGAGCGCGGCGGCAACGGCCGCGGCGATCGCGGCGGTCCTGATCGCCGTGCTGCTCGCCATCGCGCGTCCGCTCCTGTTCGCCAGCCTGGACCCCGCTGTCGCCGCCGCGCGTGGCGTGCCGGTCCGCGTGCTCGGGCCGGTGTTCCTGGCCGTCGTCGGGGCAACCGCGGCCGAGGCAAGCCAGGCCATCGGGGCGTTGTTGCTGTTCGGCCTGCTCGCTGCTCCGGCGGCCGCGGCACAGCGGCTGACCGACCAGCCGTGGCGGGCGCTGGCCTTGTCCGGACTGCTCGCCGTCGTCGCGATGTGGGCCGGACTGTGCCTGGCTTATGCCGCGCCGAAGCTGCCTGCGAGCTTTGCGATCATGACGTTCGCCGCGGGCGAGTACGCGCTGGCCGCGCTCTGCTCCGCCGGCATCCGCCGCCGCGCCGAGCGCCGCACGCCGGACCGCCGCGCGGCCGAACAGTCGGCCGATCCGTTGCCCGTCGGCTGACGGCGGTTCAGCTGCGGCGGGTACGCCCGGCGCGGCGTGCCGAATGTTCCGGGCACAGGCCGAACACCTCGAGCGTGTGGCTGATCTCGGTGTAGCCGGCCGCTGCCGAGACGCGGTCGGCCCACGCCTCGACTTCGGGGCCGCTGACCTCGACACTGCGGCCGCACACCCGGCAGACCAGGTGGTGATGATGCTCACCGGGCTCGTCAGCCGAGTGGGTGCCCACGCCGCACAACCGGTACTGCGACTCGCCCTCGGCGGAGTGCACGACGTCGGCACGGCCCTGCTCGGCCAGCATGTTGAGGTGGCGGTAGACAGTGGTCAGACCGATGCGGTCACCGCGCCGGCGCAGCTCGGCGAACAGATCCTGCGCCGTACGAAAGCCATCGGTGTCGCGCAGCGCGGCTTCGACGGCAGCTGCCTGGCGCGTGTTGCGCAGCCGGCCGGGCCGGGTCGGCGCGGATGTAGCCGTGCTCGCGGGGCGTTGGCCGGCAGGCACTCGTCCTCCTCGCTGGGGCTCAGACCGGCTGGTCGCTGATCTCATCGGCCGCTCGTATGGATGATCGCGTCGCGCACGATGTGTGCAACCTGGTTGTCGGTCAGCGCATAGGCGATCTCGCGGCCGCGCCGCTCGGACGTCACGAGGCGGGCCGCGCGCAGCACCCGAAGGTGCTGCGACACCAGGGACTGACTCGCGCCGAGGGACTCGACAAGCTCGTGCACGCAGCGGGGGCCGTCGGCGAGCTGCTCGATGACGGCCAGGCGGATCGGTGCGGCAAGCACCCGCAGCAGCTGGCCGGCTTCTTCCAGCCTGGTCGCGGCACGTGGTGCCACAAGCTGGGTCGAACTCACCCGAACACATTAACAAATGTGCATGTGTTCATGGCTTCCGCTCGGGCTTTACCGCTTCGGCGGGCGCATTGGGTAGCGTGCGGGGAGTGCCCGTACTCGTCAGCGGTTCCATCGCCACCGATCACCTGATGCACTTCCCCGGCAAGTTCAGCGGTCAGCTGCTTGCCGATCAACTGCACAAGGTGTCGCTCTCGTTCCTCGTCGACGACCTGGTCGTCCGCCGCGGCGGAGTTGCCCCGAACATCGCGTTCGGCATGGCGCAGCTCGGCGAGTCGCCGGTACTGATCGGGGCGGCGGGCCACGACTTCGACGACTACCGCGCCTGGCTCGAGCGCCACGGTGTCGACTGCGAGTCCGTCCACATCTCCGCCGAGCACCACACTGCGCGATTCGTCTGCACGACCGACGAGGAGATGTGCCAGATCGCCTCGTTCTATGCGGGGGCGATGAGCGAGGCCCGCAACATCGAGCTCGCCCCGGCCGTCGAGCGAACCGGCGCCGAACTGGTGCTGATCAGCGCCGACGATCCCGCCGCGATGACCCGGCACAGCGCCGAGTGCCGTGATCGGGGCTACCGGTTCGCGGCCGATCCGTCACAGCAGATTGCCCGGATGAGTGGCGAGGAGCTGGCCGTCCTCATCGAGGGAGCGAGCCTGCTGTTCACGAACGACTACGAGAAGAGCCTGCTGCAGTCGAAGACCGGCTACTCCGAGGCCGACGTGCTCGCCCGCGTCGACATCCAGGTCACGACGCTCGGCTCGAAAGGCGTCGAGATCCGCGGACGCGATCTGCCCACCGTGCACGTACCGGTGGCCCACGAACGGGCCAAGGTCGACCCCACCGGCGTGGGCGACGGCTTTCGCGCAGGGTTCCTCGCTGCGCGCACGTGGGGGCTGCCGTGGGATCGCTCGGCGCAGGTCGGCAGCCTGCTCGCCACTCTCGTCCTCGAGAGCGACGGCGGGCAGGAGTACCAGGTCAAGAAGGCCGACTTCCTCGATCGGCTCGCCGAGTCGTACGGCGACGAGGCCGCGGCGGACGTGCTGCCGCACCTGGCGTCGATCGACTGAGCTACAGCCGGACCGGGTATACCGGCTCGGGGATCTCCGGGCGGATGCGCTGCTCGACGAAGATCCCGTGCCAGACGAGGAAGACCAGCAGCGTCCACACCTTGCGGGAGTAGTCGGCCGTGCCGGCGCGGTGCGCGTCGAGCAGGCGCAGCGCTGCGTCGCGGTCGATCAGCTCGTCGGCCTGCGACTCGGTGATGATCGCCCGCGCCCAGTCGTACATCTCCTCGCGCAGCCAGAACCGGATCGGCACGGGGAAACCGAGCTTGGCGCGGTTGAGCACGTGCGGCGGCACGATGTCGGCCAGCGCGCGGCGCAGTGCGTACTTCGTGGTCTCGTCGGTGAGTTTCTCGCTGGTCGGGACGGACGACCCGACGCCGAACACGTCGACATCGAGGAACGGCACGCGCAATTCGAGCGAGTTGGCCATCGTCATCTTGTCGGCCTTGACGAGGATGTCGCCGCGCAGCCACGTGAACAGGTCGACGTACTGCATTCGCGTCGAGTCGTCGAGATGTGTGGTGTCGCGATACAGCGGCGCGGTCACGTCCATGTAGGAGACGTTCGGGTCGTAGGTGCGCAAGAGCCCGCGCATCTCGTCGGGGCGGAAGATGCGCGCGTTGCCGTAGTAGCGCTCCTCAATGCCGATCGCGCCGCGGCGCAGCAGATCCTTGCCACGCATGCCGTCGGGCAGGCCGCTGCTCACCGCGGCGAGCATGCGCTTGACCGGTGCCGGGACGTGCCGGAAGCCGCGCAGGCTGATCGGCTCGCGGTAGATCGTGTAGCCGCCGAACAGCTCGTCGGCGCCCTCGCCGGAGAGCACGACCTTGACGTGCTTGCGCGCTTCGCGGGCGATGAAGTAGAGCGGTACCAGGGCCGGGTCGGCCACCGGATCGTCGAGGTACCAGACGATCAGCGGCAGGGTGTCCATCATCTCCTGCGGGCTGACGACCTTGGTGATGTGCTCGACGCCGATCGCAGCGGCGGACTCGGCGGCAACGTCGATCTCGGAGTAGCCCGCGCGCTCGAATCCGGTGGTGAACGTCAGCAGCTTGGGGTTGTGCCGCTTGGCCAGCGCCGCGACGGCGGTGGAGTCGATGCCACCGGACAGGAACGAGCCGACCGTGACGTCAGCGCGCATGTGCTTCTCGACGGAGTCCTCGAGCACGTCGGTGATCTCGCGGTAGAGCTTCATGGCGTCGTCGACCGGCCGGATCGCGAAGTCGGGATGGAAGTAGCGGCGATACCTCGGCTGCTCGCCTGCGCGCATCGTGAAGTACGTTCCCGACTCGACGCGACGGATCGAGCGATGCATCGACGCCGGCTCCGGGACGTACTGCAGGGTCAGGTAGTGCTGCAGCGCGGTGCGGTCGACGTGCTCGACCGTGCTCCCAATGTCCAGCAGCGACTTCTTCTCGCTGGCGAAGAACGCGCCGCGCTCGTCCAGGTAGGAGTACAGCGGCTTGATGCCGAACCAGTCCCGCGCGCCGAACAGCACCCGCTCCTGCGAGTCCCAGATCAGGAACGAGAACATGCCGCGCAGTTCGCGGACCACCTTCTCGCCGAGGTGGTGATAACCGGCGACGATCGCCTCGCCGTCGCCGTCGGTCTCGAACAGCGCGCCGAACTCGCGGGCGAGCCGCTCGCGCAGCTCGATGTAGTTGTAGATCTCGCCGTTGAAGATCAGGTGATAGCGGCCGTTCAAGTACGGCAGCGGCTGGTGCGAGTGGTCGATGTCGATGATCGACAGCCGGCGAAAGCCGATCGCCACGTCGTCATCAGACCAGACGCCGCCTTCGTCCGGGCCGCGGTGGCGCATGCTGACCAGCGCGCCCTCGACGTCGGCCTTGACGCTCGCCGCGTCGCCATCAGCGGACAGGAATCCGATCAGCCCACACACGCGGCCCAGTATCCCCGACGGGCTCAGTGCAGTCGGCGGACGGTGTAGGCCGGCGTGCCGTCCGGGGCGCGCGACTCGCCGACGTTCTCGTGGCCGCGCATTCGGCACCATGCGGCGATATCCGGGCGCGCGGCCGGGTCGTCGGCCTCGACGGTGATCGTCTCGCCCACGGCGACGTCGCCGATGTGACGGGCGAGGTCCAGGATCGGCAGCGGGCAGCGCCGGCCCCGGCTGTCGAGCTTCACAGCCCTGCTGCCCCGAGTTCGGCGCGGACGTCGGCGACGACCCGCGGCAACACGGCCAGGAACTCGTCCACCTCGTTCTCGGTCGTCGCGTGATGCAGCGAGACGCGGATGTTGCCCGACGTCAGCGCGCCCATTGCCACCAGCACGTGCGAGGGCTCCAGCGTCGACGACGTGCACGACGAGCCGGACGAGACGGCAAACCCGCGCTTGTCCAGTCCGGTGAGCAGCGCCTCGCCGTCGACGTACAGGCACGAGAATGTGACGATGTGCGGCAGGCGGTGCGTGGCGTCGCCGAGCACCGCGACGTCGGGCACGGTCGCAGGCACCGTCGCGCGGATCCGGTCGATGAGCGCCGAGAGGCGTGCGGCTTCGGCCGCCTGGGACGCGCGGGCCACGCGAAGCGACGCCGCCGCCGCGACGATCGCGGCGACATTCGGCACACCCGGGATGCGCCCCGCCTCGCGGTCGTCGGCCGGGTACGGCGACGTCCAGCGTGTTGCGGTGCGGATCGCGAGCACGCCGACCCCGGCCGGCCCGCCCCAGGTGCGGGCATCGGCGGCCAGCACGGACCATCCCGAAGGGACGTCCGCGTGGCCCAGCGTCTGCGTGGCGTCGACGATCAGCGGCACGCCGGGCAGTGCGGCGGCGACGTCGGCGACCGGTTGCAGTGTGCCGACCTCGTGATTGGCTGCCTGCAGTGCGGCCGCCGCGACGCCGTTGCGGGCCGCCGCTTCGACGAACTGCTCGACGTCGACGCGCCCGAGCTCGTCCACGCCGACGGACACCGCGCTGCCGCCGGCGGCGACGTGCCGTTCGGCCGCGTG